>VAZZ01000280.1:0-426 GCA_005884715.1 Alphaproteobacteria bacterium
GAGCGTGCTGGCGGGTCCGATCGGCGGCATCGTGCTGGCGCGCGATCAAGCGGAAGCGATCGCCTTCGTCAACGACTATGCGCCCGAACATCTGGAAGTGCTGGCGAAGGAGCCCTTCCAATATCTGGGCTCCCTCGATCATGCAGGCGAGATCCTGCTTGGCGAGCACACGCCGACGACGCTCGGCAATTATGTGCTGGGGCCCAATCACGTATTGCCCACCTCGGGCTGGGCCAGGACCGCCTCGCCCGTCTCGGTGTTCGACTTCATGAAGCGCACCTCGATCGCCTATGTGACGTCGAAGGCCTATCCTGAGCTTGCGAAAAACGCCCGCAGGCTCGCCACCTATGAAGGCTTCGAGGGCCACGCCAATGCCGTCTCCGAGCTGCGCGATGAGATTCTCAAACGCTGACACCACACTCATAG
>VAZZ01000280.1:480-11287 GCA_005884715.1 Alphaproteobacteria bacterium
CCTAGACTGCGCTTATTCAGGGGATCACTTTCTCCGGGATGACGGAAAATTTTGGGAAACATTGACGCCGCCCGAGGTTTGTCGTTTGATCCGCCGCGCCAAAACAGAAAGACAGAGAGGTTATGCCATGGTCTGGTCCCCCAATCGTCGCGACATCATCAAGGCGGGCAGTGCTGCAGTGCTGACGGGCTTTGCCCTTCGTTCCGCTTTTGCCGAGGACATTCCGGTGAAGCCCGAGGCAGGTGCCATAAAAATGGGCATCGAGCCGTGGCTGGGCTACGGCCAGTGGCACATCGCCGCCAAGAAGGGCCTGTTCAAGGCTGCAGGCCTCGAAAGCGTCGAGATCGTCAATTTCAACACCGATGCCGACATCAATGCGGCGCTTGCCGCAGGCCAGCTACAATGCGGCAATATCGCCACCCATACGGCGATGAACTTCATTGCCGCGGGCCTCCCGATCAAGATCGTGGCGCTGCTCGATGTCTCGAAGACGGCGGATGCCATGATTTCCGATGGCTCGATCACTGACATCAAGGGCCTCAAGGGCAAGCAGGTCGCCTATGAGGAAGGCACTACCAGCGACATTCTCTTGAACTATGCGCTGAGCCACAACGGCATGACCATCGCCGATATCGAGAAGGTGCCAATGCCGGCATCGGACGCGGGCTCGGCCCTGATCGCCGGCAAGGTGCCGGTCGCCGTCACCTATGAGCCCTATCTCACCCTTGCGATGCAGCAGAATCCTAAGGTCAAGATGATCTACAGCGCGGGCGAGAATCCGGGGCTCATCTCCGACGTCTTCGTGGTGCGCGAGGAATTCCTCAAGGAGAAGCCGGGCCAGATCGTCGCTCTTCTGAAGGCCTGGGATGCAGCCCTTGCCGATTATCGCAAGGATACCGCGGGCGGCCGCGCCATCATTTCGCAAGCCGTTGGCGCCAAGCCCGAAGAGCTCGCCACCGCCTTCGACGGCGTCGTCTATTATTCGCTCGCCGAGAACAAGACGGAACTTTCCGGCAATTTCACTACCAAGGTCATTCCGGAAGTCCACAAGGCGGCCCGCACGGCCGGCATCCTGAAGAAGGATGTCGATCTTTCGAGCGCCATCGATCCGCGGTTCGTGGATGCGGCGACCAAGTAAGGCGGGCAATTTCGCCCGTCTTTTCACCCTCGGCGGACGCATCGGCGCGGCGGAATTCCTCGGCATCGCTGCCGCGGTGTTCGCCGTGCTCGGCCTCCTCTGGCTTGCGAGTACATGGGCGGGCCTGGTGCGCCCGCTCTTCCTGCCGTCACCCGGCCAGGTCGTGGCAAGGCTTGCCGAATTATGGGGCTCGGGCCAGCTCATGGCCGATATGAGCATCAGCATCTATCGCATCACTTTGGGTTTTCTGATCTCGACCGTCATCGCGCTGCCGGTCGGCATTCTCATCGGCAGCTATCGCGGCTGGGAAGCGGCGATCGAACCCTTCGTCGATTTCATCCGCTATATGCCGGTCGTCGCTTTCGTGCCGCTCACCATCCTGTGGACCGGCACTGGCGATGCGCAGAAGTTCCTCATCATCTTCATCGGCACCTTCTTCCAGCAGGTGCTCTTGGTGATGGACAATGTGAAATCCGTCCCGCGCGATTTCATCCAGCTCGGCCGCACGCTTGAAATGCCGGAATGGCGCATCCTGCGCGGCATCATCCTGCCCTCGGCCATGCCCGCCATCTGGGATTCGATGCGCATCAGCCTCGGCTGGGCCTGGACGTGGCTGGTCGTCGCCGAACTGGTCGCTGCGACTTCGGGCCTCGGCTACCGCATCACTACCGCGCAGCGCTTCTTCCAGACCGATCTCATCTTCGGCTATCTCCTGCTCCTCGGCATCCTCGGCCTCGCCACCGACCAGGCGATGAAATATTCGGGCCGCCGCCTGTTCCGCTATCTTGAGGTCAGGTGATGGCGGCGCCGAAATTGTCCATTCGCGGTCTCGGCAAGACCTTTATCTCCGACCGCGCCACCACCGTGGCGCTCGCCGGCGTCGATCTCGACATCCATGACAATGAATTCGTGGCGCTGGTCGGCACCTCGGGCTGCGGCAAGTCAACACTTCTGTCGATTGCCGCCGGCCTTGAAACGCAGGATGCGGGCTCGATCAAAATCGACGGGGTGGATATCGAGACGCCCGGTCTCGATCGCGGCGTCGTCTTCCAGAGCTATACGCTGCTGCCCTGGCTCAGCGCTCAAGCGAATGTGGAATTCGCGCTCAAGGCGTCGGGGAAGTCATCGGCCGAGGCCGCCGAGATCGCCCGCGACCATATGCATCTCGTCGGCCTCGATGGTTTCGAGAAGGCATACCCTGCCGAATTGTCGGGCGGCATGAAACAGCGCGTCGCCATTGCCCGCGCACTTTCCTACCGGCCCAAGATGCTTTTGATGGACGAACCGTTCGGCGCGCTCGATGCGCTGACCCGGCATCACATGCAGGAGCTTCTCACCGGCATCTGGGAGCGCCACCGCCTCACCGTGCTGTTCATCACCCATGATGTCGAGGAGGCGGTCTATCTGTCGGACCGCGTGGCGGTGATGACCAACCGACCGGGGCGCATCAAGACCATCGTGCCGGTCACGCTGCCCCGGCCGCGCCGCTATACGATGGCGGCGACGCCGCAATTCCAGGCCTTCCATAGGGAAGTGATGGAGGCGATCCGCAGCGAATCGCTGGCCGCCGCGGGCTTCGGCGCCGCTCTCGGTCCATCTGATGGCGCTTGATGATCCTTCCCCCTTGCGGGGAAGGTGGCGAGCGTAGCGAGCCGGATGGGGGTATCTTCCCTAAAAGAACACCCACCCCTTCGGGCCTACCCCTTCCCGCAAGGCGGAGGGAATGATACCGAGTGCTATTCCTTCACCGCCGTTCAGCACACTAGCTGGCTTGCCATGGCATTAAATTGTATGACAACAAACGGAGCGAATTCTGAAGGAAGGCTTAGGGAACATGCTGCTGTCACAGGTGAAGCACAAGGGCGCGGCCGCGGTGGTCGCGCGCGAATTGGGATCGGCCGGCCGCATCGTGAAGAATGCGCAGGGCGTCTATGAACTGGCGCTCGAAGCGGCCGACCAGTCAAAGCCGCTCACCGATGTGATCCGCGAACATGGCCTTGGCGATAGCCTCGATCTCGAACGCGCCTATGCTGCGGGCGATCTCCTTTCGCCAATCGGCCATCCCAATCCGGCCAATCTTCATCTGACCGGCACCGGCCTCACCCATCTGGGCTCGGCGGCGACGCGCGATGCCATGCACAAGAACCTGGCCGAGAAGGACAAGGAGACCCTGACCGATTCGATGAAGATCTTCCGCATGGGCCTCGAAGGCGGCAAGCCTCAGCCAGGCCAGATCGGCGTGCAGCCGGAATGGTTCTATAAGGGCAATGGCGCAACCGCCACCGGACCCGGCGAGCCGCTGATGTCGCCGGGCTTCGCGCTTGACGGCGGCGAAGAGCCGGAAGTGGCCGGCATCTATGTCATCGCCAGCAATGGAATGCCCTTCCGCATCGGCTTCACTCTCTCCAATGAATTCTCCGATCATGTGACCGAGCGGATGAACTATCTCTATCTCGCCCATTCGAAATTGCGTCCCGCAAGCTTCGGGCCGGAGATCAGGGTGGGCGCACCGCCTGCCGATATTCGCGGCATGTCGCGCATCAAGCGGGAGGGCAAGGTGATCTGGGAAAAGCCGTTCCTCTCGGGCGAGGCCAATATGTCCCACACCTTCGCCAATCTGGAGCATCATCACTTCAAATATCGACTGTTTCGCCAGCCCGGAGATGTTCACATTCACATGTTCGGTACGGCGACCCTGTCCTTCGCCGATGGGATCAAGGCCGAGGAAGGCGATGTTTTCGAGATCGAATGCGCAGAGTTTGGCCTGCCCCTGCGCAATCCGTTGAAGATCGCGAAAGAGCCGGCCGTCACCGTCCGTGTTCTATAGGTTGCGCGGCACCTGACATCACGGCCGAACTTGCTTCGAAGGTTGCACGGGCCGTTTCGAAGTCGGCGCGGGACTCGGCCGTCCAGTCGAGTATCGCCCTGGCAAATTTCAGGAAACGCTCGCCAAGGCCGGTCAGGCGGTATTCCACGCGTGCCGCCACGACGGCAAAGACTTTGCGCGAAATCAAGCCATCGCGCTCCAGCTGTTTCAATGTCCGGGTCAGCACCCGCGATGAAATCGGGCGGACCCGTGCGATCTTTCGCTTCAAATCGGTGAAGCGTATTGAACCGCCATCGATCATATGGATGGTGAGCACACTCCATCGGTCGCCAAGGCGCGACAGAATCTCGCGGGCGAAAATATCGTGATCATCGTTCTTTATTGGCGCGACCTTCATGAAGCCCGACCCAGAATGGCCGGCCGCACATCGAGCGGCTTTGCCCGGCCGGTGAGATTGACGCAGACCGTCCTTGGAAACAGGCCGAGAATGGCCGTGTCGCCGGCCACCTCGGCAACGAGGCGGAACAGGTCTTCCGAAATGACGATATCGGCGCCGAAACGGCGCGTCTGCCTTTCGAGCCGGCTCGCTATATTGACGGTGTCGCCGAACACGCTGGTTCCGCCATTGCGACCGGCCAGCCGGCCCAGCATCACCGGGCCGGCATGGATTCCGATTCCTACCCTGACGGCATCGAGCTGGCTGCGCCGGCGCCATTCGGACCAGCATTCCATCTCGCGCAGGATCGTGAAGGCGCAGCGCAGCGCCCGGAAAGCCTGCGCGGCCAGCGGCACATTGGCCTTCCATACGGCCAGGAGCGTATCGCCGAAATGATCGACGATGGCGGCATTGTGCATGGTGGTGGCATGGCTGGTGCGCTGGTAGAAATCGCAGAGGAGCAGATAGGCCTCCTCTGGGCCCAGCGTTTCGCAATGCTCGGTATAGCCCACAATATCGGCGAACAGGGTGACCGCGGATGTCACTTGCGGCAGAGCACCGGGCTGCCAGGCCTCGCCTGCGGCACCTGGCCATTGGCTCTCTTGCGCAAGATTGAAACGATGCTGATGCATGGATGATCGCCCGGGCATATTGCGTCTTCAAGCGCAATATGGGGGGCCGGAGTCGCCGAAGTTGGGCCGAATGGGTCGTTATTTCCTGCATCTGTCACAGGTCCGACCCTCGCCATAATTTGATACACTTTTCTCAGTCGAATGACTTTACTTACGGTCGGCCGGGTGTTGGGATCACCTCATGGACTCGACACCACATATCGCTGTTGTCGACGATCATCGCGATATCCGTGATCTGGTGGGTAAATACCTCACCAAGCATGGCTATCGCGTCAGCATCGCGGAGAACGCCCAGGCCCTGCGCCGGCTTCTCGACCGCAGCGCCCTCGACCTCATCGTCCTCGACATCATGATGCCGGGCGAGGATGGGCTGTCACTGTGCCGCTACGTGCGCAGCACCACCGAGGTGCCGATCATTCTCCTGACTGCCATGACCGAGGAAACCGACCGGATCGTCGGGCTCGAGCTCGGCGCCGATGATTATCTCGGCAAACCGTTCAATCCGCGCGAGCTCCTGGCCCGCATCAAGGCGGTGCTCCGCCGCGTCACCAGCCTGCCGCCACAACGCGGGCGAAACAAGGCGAAGCAGTTGAAGTTCGACCGCTGGAGCCTCGATGTCGGCCGCCGCGAGCTTCTGGGTGCCGATGGTGTCGCGGTGCCGCTCAGCACCGCCGAATACCGTCTGCTTTGTGCGTTCCTGGATCATGCCGGGCTGGTGCTCAGCCGCGACCAGCTTCTCGACCTGACCGTCGGGCGGACCGCCGAGCTGTTCGATCGCAGCATCGACAATCAGGTGTCGCGGTTGCGCAAGAAGATCGAGGTCGATCCGAAGGCGCCGGCGCTGATCAAGACGCATTGGGGCGGCGGCTATTGCTTCGCCGCCGGTGTGGAGCAGGCGTGATGCGCATGCTTGCCTTGCTGCTGTCGCAGGCGATCGGCTTCCTCATCTCATGGGATGAGCGCGGCCATGCGCTGCGCGAAGCCTATAAGGGTGAGTTCTTGAGCCGTGCCGAAGCGGTTGCGCGGCTCCTCGAAACGACACCGCCTTCGATCGAGGACGACATCACCAGGGCCAATGGCACGCTCAACACGCGCTATTGGGTGACGGCGGAGGGTCCTGCCGCCGATCCGGCCGCCTGGCGCAAGGCGGCCTGGGACCGTCTTACCCAGCCGCTGTCGACCTCCGAATCATCGATCTATATCGCCAAGGCGCTCAAGAGCCATCTCCATCACGACAATACCGGTGCGAAGGCGGCTGCCTCCTCCCCTTGGACGGATCTCTCCGCCGATGAGTGGCATTTTCCCCGGCCGGCCAAATTCATTCGCCTCGATAATTATTATGGCGTCGGACTCGCCGTGCAGCTCAATCGCGGCACCTGGCTGAACACCGCCTTCGCCAAGCCGGCGGCGAACGGTTTCTGGACATCCCAGTCGGTTCTGACCCTCACCGTCACGGCCTTGATCATGTCGCTGATCATGGTCCTCGCTGCCCGCGGCATAACCCGCCCGATGCGCCGCATGGCCGTTGCCGCCGAGGCCTTGGGCCGGGGCGAAGCAACGCCGCCGCTTCCGGAAACCGGGCCTGAGGATATCCGCCATACAGCTCAGGCCTTCAACCGGATGCAAGAGCGCTTGCAGCGTTTCGTGGCGGATCGCACCCGCATGCTGGCCGCCATCGGTCATGACCTGCGCACGCCGATTACCTCGCTCAGATTGCGCGCCGAATTTGTCGGCGAGAGCGAGATACGCGAGAAGATGCTGAGCACGATCGATGAGATGCAGAAGATGACCGAAGCCACGCTCAGTTTCGCACGCGAGGAATCGGCCGCGGAGGAAACGCGCTCGATCGACCTCTCGGCGCTGGTGCAGAGCCTGTCCGATGACCTGGCTGATCTGGGCCATGACGTCATCTTCACCAACGGCTTCAAGATGCCCTATCGCTGCCGGGCGGAAGCACTGCGGCGCGCCATCCGCAATCTGATCGAAAATGCCGTGCGCTACGGAGAGCGCGCACGGGTCAGCATGGCGAATGGCGAGGACAGCATCGACATCATCATCGAGGATGACGGGCCTGGAATTCCGCCCAATCTGGCCGAACAGGTCTTCGTTCCGTTCTTCCGCATGGAGGATTCGCGTAACCGCGAAACCGGCGGTGTCGGCCTTGGGCTTTCCATTGCGCGCAGCATCGTGCGCAATCACGGCGGCGATATCCGCCTCATCAACGGCCGGTCCGGTTTCAGGGCCGTCGTCACCTTGCCCGCCATCGATACAGGCAACCGCCTGTCGGCCGCCGCATAGATCGGTGCTGCTCATGCATCACCCTCATGCTGAGGTGGCCGCGAAGCGGCCCTCGAAGCATCCATCAGGATAGAGCGAGCTACCTTCGGCGCCAGGCTCGGTCTAAACCCGCTACGCTAGAACTCCGGGTTCTCCTGGAGATTGGTGACGACGCGCCGGTTCTGCGACTGGCACTCGATCTCCGGGCAGTCTTCGCCGATCTTCTCGCGGCCATAGCCCTTGGCCAGCATGCGATTGGAAGCGATCCCTTGCGAGGCGAGATAGTCGCGAACCGCATCGGCCCGCTTCTGCGACAGCGTCTTTTGTGCCGCGGGCGCCCCCGGATCGTCGGCCGAACCCTGCAGCTTCACCTTCCAGTTAGGATACTGGTTCAGCCATTGCGCCTGCTTGCCGAGCGTCACGCGCGCCGTGTCATCGAGCGCCGCCGAACCCTGGGTGAAGAAGGTCCGCCGTCCGACATTGACCATGAAATCCTGTTCGCTGCCGGGCGTGACATTGATGCCGCCGCCGACCGGCGCATTGGTGCCCTCCGTCGGACTGGTCATGCTGCTGTTGCCGGAACTCGTGCACCCTGCGAGGAGAAGAAGCAGTGTCAGGGCCGCAGCCGTTCTCAATCCCATCGCGGTCATCATGGTTCAATCCGGCGGTTGCAGCATGTCGACCTCGGCGCTCTCATCGATGACCGGCGCGCCCAGATGCTTGAGGACCAGGACGCGCGTGCCGACCGGGCAACGCTGATAGAGGTCGATGACGTCTTCGGAGAACATCCGGATGCAGCCGGAAGAGACATTCGAGCCGATCGACCAGGGCTCGAGCGTGCCATGCAGGCGATAGCCGAGATCGGTTTTGTCTCGGTAGAGATACATGGCCCTTGGACCCAGCGGATTGTCTATCCCGCCATCGACATAGTCAGGAATATTGGGCTGGCGCTTGCGCATTTCGGGCGGCGGCACCCAGCGCGGCCACAGCGCCTTGCGGTCGATGCGGGCGCGGCCATACCAGCGGAAACCATCGCGTCCGACGCCAACGCCATAGCGCAACGCCGTCTGGTTCTCGAACACGACATAGAGAAAATGATTGGACGTATCGACGACCACGCTGCCGATCGGCTCGGTGCTTTGGTATTGGACCAGCTGCCGGCGCCACTGGTCCTTGATTTTCTTCCAGTTGGTCAGGCGGTATTGATACCCGTTATCCGTTCCGATCCCGGCGAAATACTTCATCGCCGTTGAGCTGAAGTGCGTGGTATAGGCGTCCGCCTCGCGAGCGAAGCCGGCGGCACCTGCCGCGGTCGCGCCCAAGATAAATCCCCTTCGGGTCAATGACATGCCTGGAAAACCCTCTGTTCGACCCTCTCGAACATCGGGTCAGTCTACATGATCCGGCGGGCTTGCCAAGATTGTAGATGATGCTCCAAATCCAGCTCTTTCAACCGGGCGGAACCGTCCCGTCGCAGATAGTTCCCGCCCAGGATTCCATGGATATGGGGCGGGGAATAACCGGCTTTGAGCAGCCTTTCCGCCAACTCGGTTATTTACTTGGGCTGTGCATGGGCGGGATTTCAATAGATCGCGGGTTCTTCGACCGCTGAGCCGAATCCGGTTTCCAGGAAATCGAAATCGCAGCCTTTGTGGGCCTGCGACATGTGGCGGGCCGCCAGCCAGCCGAAGCCGCGCTCATAGCGGGGCGGCGGCGGTTTCCACTCTGCCCTTCGCGTCGCCAGCACCTCTTCCGGCACTTGCAGTTCGATGGCCCGGCGCGCCACATCGAGGGCGATGATGTCGCCATTCTTCACCAGCGCCAGCGTGCCGCCGATATAGGCCTCGGGCGACACATGCAGCACGCAGGCGGCGTAGCTCGTGCCCGACATGCGCGCATCAGATATGCGCAGCATGTCCCTGACCCGGCCTTGACCAGCTTTTTGGGGATCGGCAGCATGCCCCATTCCGGCATGCCCGGACCACCGAGCGGCCCGGCATTTTTGAGCACCATCACATGATCGGGCGTGACATCGAGATCATCGCGATCGATCTCAGCCTTCATCTCGGCGTAGCTTTCGAAGACGATGGCGGGTCCCTTATGTTTGAGGAAGCGCGCCTCCGCCGCCGACGGCTTCATGACGCAGCCATTGGGCGCCAGATTGCCGCGCAACACCGCGGTGGCACCTTCGGCATAGATCGGCCGGTCGAGCGGGCGGATGACATCTTCATTATATATGCCGGCATTCTCTGCAGCTTCGACGATCGGCCGCCCGCTCACCGTGATGGCATCGCCGTGGACATGCGGCATGAGCCGTTTCAGGATGGCCCTGAGACCGCCGGCATAGAAGAAATCTTCCATGAGATGGGTCGTGCCTGACGGCCTGATATTGGCGATGACCGGTATGCGCCGCGAAATGGCATCGAAGTCGTCGAGGCCATAGGAGATACCGGCGCGCCCCGCCATGGCGATCGCATGGATGATGGCGTTGGTCGATCCGCCGATCGCCATCTGGACCATTGTCGCGTTGTCGAAGGCTTCGCGGGTCAGGATCTTGTCCGGCGTCAGGTCTTCCCACACCATCTCGACGGCGCGCCGGCCCGACGCCGCTGCCATGCGCTGATGCGAGGAATCGGCTGCCGGAATGGAGCTGGCTCCCGGCAGCGTCAGGCCCAGCGCCTCGGCGAAAGCCGTCATCGTGCTGGCGGTGCCCATTGTCATGCAATGACCATAGGAGCGCGCAATGCCGTCCTCCATGCCATGCCAATCTTCGCCGCTGATGCGCCCGGCGCGCCTCTCGTCCCAGTATTTCCAGACATCGGATCCGGAGCCCAGAACCTGGCCGTGCCAATTGCCGCGCAGCATCGGGCCGGCGGGCATGAAGATGGCCGGCAAGCCGGCGGAGGTGGCACCCATGATGAGGGCGGGCGTGGTCTTGTCGCAGCCGCCCATCAGCACCACGCCGTCGACCGGATGGCTGCGGATCAGTTCTTCGCATTCGATCGCCAGGAGATTGCGATAGAGCATGGTCGTCGGCTTGACGAAAGGTTCGCTGAGGCTCAGCGCCGGCAACTCGATCGGCATGCCACCCGCCTGCAGGATGCCGCGCTTGACCCGCTGCACCCGATCGGGAAAATGCGCATGACATTGATTGATATCGGACCATGTATTGATGATGCCGATGATCGGCCGATCCCAGTCGACCTTGTCATAGCCCATCTGCCGCGCCCGCGAGCGGTGGCCGAAGGCGCGGAGATCGTCGACCCCGAACCAGCGGCGGCTGCGCAGATCCTCGAGCTTCTTGCGCGCTTCCATGCGTGTACTCCCTATGCGCCGGTCTGCTGGTGGCGCCAGATCCTGAAGGCTTCACGGGTTTCCGCCGATGGCGGATAGAGTCCGAATATGCTTTCTCCAGCCATGATCCGCTGCTGCACGAAACTCTCGAAGATCGTCTGCTCCGCCGCTTCTTCCGCCACTTGATCGACGATATCGCGCGG
>VAZZ01000282.1 GCA_005884715.1 Alphaproteobacteria bacterium
TAGTTGCCTATGTATCGGCGCAAATCCCGCAGATCGCCAGATTGAGAACACCGCTCTTCGCTCTGGCGCTGATCCTCGTTCTGGCGTGGATCACGCTCGAGACGAAGCGGGCATTCCAGGGCCCGGTGCTCGATTTCTGGGCCAATACCGATGCCGAATACTATGCCTATTCGGTCGTCTGGCTGATTTCATCCCTTGTCCTTCTGGGCATTGGCCTGTGGCGGGGCGCGCCATGGCTCAGGCATGGTGCCTTGGCCATCCTCATACTCACCGTCTGCAAGGTCTTCCTGTCCGATATGGCCGCCCTGGGTGGCCTCTATCGGGTCGCCTCGTTCCTGGGTCTGGGTCTGTTCCTGGTGGGGATTGGCTATATCTATCAGCGCTATGTTTTCACAGGAAAGAAAGCGGAAGAAACGCCGGGCTAGCCTAAATATTCCTCAATCACAAAAACTTTGCCTTGAACTTGATCGGCCCGCTACAACATGCCGCCAGTCAGGCAGGGAACTCTATAACGTTACGTAAGGAATTTTTCAGCGAGGTTAAGCGAGCATGACGCCTTTTGCCATTGCCGGCATTCAGATGCAGCTGGGTCACGGTTCCAATATTGATGCCATGCGCCAGCGCGTCGATCTGACCATGCATCTGTTTCCCTGGGTGCAGCTGGTCATGTTCTCCGAACTCGCTTGCTATGGGCCACTGTTGCAATATGCGCAGCCATTGCCCGGCGCCGCGGAGGATGCGTTCCGCGACATCGCGCGCCATCACCGTATCTGGATCGTCAACGGCTCCATGTATGAGCGCCGCGACGGCGCCATCTACAACACCACTTCGGTCTTCAATCCGGAAGGCGAGATTGTCGGACGCTATCGCAAGATGTTTCCGTTCCTGCCACTGGAGCAGGGGGTTCAGGCAGGCAAGGAATTCCTCGCTTTCGATATCGATGGCGTCGGCAAATTCGGCGTCCTCAACTGCTATGATATCTGGTTTCCCGAGACATCCAGGCAGCTCACCGCCATGGGCGTCGATGTCATCCTGCATCCGGTCATGACCCATACGATCGACCGCGATGTCGATATCGCGATCAGCCATGCGACTGCGGCGATGATGCAGTGCTATATCTTCGACATAAACGGGCTCGGGGCTGGCGGCAATGGCCGCTCCTGCGTGTTCGATCCCTCTGGCAATGCTCTGTTCAGGGGCGAATCAACCGAGCAGATCATCCCGATCGAAATCGATGTCGGACTGGTGCGCCGCTCGCGCGAGCGCGGCATCAGGGGCTTGGGCCAGATGGCCAAGAGCTTTCGCGATCGGCCGGTGGAGTTTCCCGTCTATGATCGCGCACATTTCGACTCGACCTATCTCGACTCGCTTGGCGCGCTCGCGACCCCGCGCCGGGTCGACTCGCCAGCTCCCAAGAACGTGCACACGCTTCCGGTGCGTCGCAGCTTCGTGAATTAGCGCTTCCCCGCGTCAAACCCAGGTGGGTGGCGGCGTCCGGACAAGACTATGTTCCGATAATTTTCGACACAGTACGTTGATGCCACTTCCGAGGCTGTCTCGACTATGACATCATGATGATTTCATAGGGGACGGCTGGGTTGTTTTCGCGAATGACAGGACATCAAGTATGGAGTCAGGAGCGCATTGTCCTGGCGCTGGCGGTGCTGCTCTTTGCCATCTCGGCAGTCCTGCTGCCCGGCTTCCTCGCCGCCGACAATCTGATCTCGATCGTGCGCAGCGTCTCTGTGCTGGGCATACTCGCGCTTGGAATGGCCATCGTCATCATCGGCCGCGGCATCGATCTGGCAGCAGTGGCCATCATGGCGATGTCGGCCGCCTGGTACCTGCAATTGCTGAATGACGGGTGGTCGGGAGCAGCAGCACTTGGCGTGACGGTTGCCGGCGTCCTGGCGATCGGTCTCGCCAATGGCTTTCTCATCGCCTATGGCGATGTGCCGGCCATTTTCGCAACGCTGGCCAGCGGCGCCTTTGTCTTCGGCTATGTGCGCTCGCAACTGATCACTCAGGATGCCATCCCCGTGCCGCGCGGCAACTGGCTCGAATCCCTGGGCAGCAGTCGCCTCTTCGGAATTCCCGCTGAGGTCTTCGTCTTCGCCGGCGCCGCTTTTGTCGCATATCTGTTCCTGCGCTACACGAAATGGGGCCGCTACGTTTATTTCATGGGCGACAATTTCCAGGCGGCGCGCAATATGGGCATCCCGGTGCGGCCCTGCTCACGGCCTCGAGCCTGCTCAGCATCAATACTCGCGTGGTGAACTCGACACTTCTCTACGACATCATTCTCGTCGTCGTCATCGGCGGCATCGGACTGTCGGGCGGCAAGGGCGGAATACGCAATGTGATCGGCGGCGCCTTGCTCATCGGCATCATGCTAAATGCCATGACCATCATCGACATCCCCAACATCTACCAGAACCTCTTCAAAGCGACGATCCTGCTCATCGCCATCATCGTCGACAGCCTGCTCAATCCCCGCGATGAACAAACCGCCCAGCAGGGCGACATCTGATTACACAGGAGACGCCAATGATTTGGAGAAACATTTGTGCTGCGGCGACGGGTGCCGCTCTGCTTGCTTTTGCCGGAACCGCAATGGCGGATGATGATCCCGGGCCTGCCGCCTATTCGCAGGCGCTCTCCGGCAAGCGCGTGGCGCTCGTTCCCATGGCCATGGGCTTCGATCTCGCGCAAGGCTGGGCCGCCTATCTGAAGCGCGAGGTCGAGGGCTGGGGTGGCGCCTTTGAAACCCGTGATCCTAACTGGTCGATCGAAGCCGGCGCCCAGGCGATCACCGATCTGATCAATTCCGACCAGCATCCCGATGTTCTGGTCGTCCATTCGCCCGATTTGAACTCCTACAGCAAGCTTCTCAAGAAGGCGCAAGCGAAGGGCATCTATGTCATTCTCATCGACAATCCGGCGAATTTCCCGGCCGATGCCTTCATTGGCTCGGACTGGGACCGTCTTGGCCAGCT
>VAZZ01000283.1 GCA_005884715.1 Alphaproteobacteria bacterium
GCCCTGTGGCTGCCGCTCAAGCTCGGGCTTGCCGGTGCCGCAAAGGAGATCGACAAGATCGAGAATCCGACCTGGGAGACGCTCGGGCAGAACCCGACCATGGTGGCGGCCTGGGAAAAGCTTGGTCACACGCCGCAGACGGCCCATGACATCATCCAGAACCACTTCCACTACAATATCGACTGGCTCACTCTCATCCTGATGGCCGCGGTTTTGATCGGTTATTTCTTCTTCCTCTTCCGCGCCTCCGATTCAGAGTACCGCGAAGTGATCGCTGAAAAATTCGGCGACAGGAAATAGGAGCAGCCCATGTGGATCACCATTTCCTATCTCGCCTGGGCCATATCGGCCGTCCTTGCTGTGTGGATGGCCTATGACTGGTTCAAGACCGATACAACCTTCACCGAAGACCAACTGACCTCTTCGCGCGAAGGCGAAATCGAAGCCGTCAGCGAAAAGCACAAGGTCTGAGGGGGACGCCATGGCAGAAGCAGCTCAAGCAACAGCCCAAGTGACAACCGCCAACGGCCAGCGCATATCGCTCCTGCGTGTCCTCGGCCCCGCCCATATCTGGGCGCTCGGCGTCGGCATCGTTCTCGTCGGCGAGTTCACCGGCTGGAATTTCTCCGCCGACAAGGGCGGCACTCTCGCCGCTCTCATGACCTGCTGGTTCGTCGGACTGCTCTATACGTCCGTCGCCATGATCGATTCGGAAGTGACCTCGACGGTCGCGGCCGCCGGCGGGCAATATGCGCAGGCCAAGCACATTGTCGGCCCGCTGATGGCCTTCAATGTCGCCCTGTTCCTGGTCTTTGCCTATACAATGCTCGAAGTATCCGACGCCATTCTGGCTGGCGATACGATCGTTGCCCGGGCCGGAGCCGAGGGATTGACGCATGATAGCTTCATTGCGCTCGTCATCGTGGTCCTCGCTTGGCTCAACTATCGCGGCGTGCTGATGACCCTCAATGTCAATTTCATCATCACCGCGCTTGCTTATATTTCGATCGTCATCCTGTTCTTCGCGGTGCAGCCGTGGAGCCAGGGAACGGTGCTCAAGCTCAATGAACTGGTCACGCCGCAGAATGCCTTGCCCTATGGCTGGATCGGCGTCATCGCCGCCTTCCAGTTCGGCATCTGGTATTATCTCGGCATCGAAGGCACCACGCAGGCCGCCGAGGAAGTGCGCTCGCCTGCCCGCTCGCTTCCCTACGGCACCATGGCCGGCATGATCACGCTTCTGATCGCCGCCGCCATGACCTGGTATGTCTGCGCCAGCCTGCTGCCATGGGAATATCTTGGCGTCACCTACTATCCCCTCTGGGACGCCGCCAAGATGACGGGAAGTCCGGTCCTGGAATTCCTGCTGTTCTGGGGAACGATCCTCTCTGCGGTAGCCTCGGCCAATGGCTGTATCAACGATGCAGCCCGCGCCTGGTTCTCGCTCGGACGCGACCGCTATCTGCCGACATGGTTCTCGGCTGTGCATCCCAAATACCGCACGCCTTACCGCTCGATATTGTTCCTCTTGCCGATCGCGCTTGCCTTCGCCTTTATCGCCGACCTCAATCAGGCGATCACCTTCTCAATTCTGTCGGGCGTGCTGCACTATACGTTCATGAGCATCAATATCATCATGTTCCGAAACAAATGGCCGCTGGGCTCGATCCGGCGCGGATATACGCATCCGTTCCATCCGATCCCGGCGATCTGCCTCTTCGTGCTGTGCGCGATCACCTTCTTCGCGATCTTCCTGGGCTTTGGCTCGCAGCTGATCGCGATGGTGGTCTTCTATATCATCGTGTCGGTATGGTTCCATTTCTACCGCTATCGCTATGTGCGGCGCGGCGACCAGTTCACGATGCCCTGGCCCAAGCCGAAGGGCTATTGAGAAAAGATAGACACTCGCCTCATATGGCCCGCTGAAAGGCGGGCCACAATTCATTCCGATGTTCGAAACCGTCACCATTATCCTTGGCATTGCCGTCGGCATCGCGCTGGCTGTCCGCCTCGTCATGAAATTTCTCAATGCCACCCGCAAACGGCGGGTTGCGCCCGACGTCTTTTTCGCCAAGGTCAAGCCGCTGATCGAAGGGGCACGCTATGAAGGCCGGGACATCGCTGGTTATCCTCAATTGGTCGGCCGGTATCGCGGCCTGCCCGTCAGGCTGCATCCGGTCATCGACACCCTGGCAATCCGCAAATTGCCGTCGCTGTGGCTTCTTGCGACGATCCCGGAACCTTTGCCGCTCAAAGCGACATTCGACCTCATGATGCGCCCCGCCGGACCCACCACCTTCTCGAATTTCGATCACTTGCCGGCGACCCTCGATTCAATACCGGACCTGCCGCCCCACGCGGTGGTCCGCACCGATGATCCCGATCATGTCCTGCCGCATCATGTCGTGGCGTCCCATCTCGATGTCTTCCAGGATCCTCGCGCAAAGGAACTGCTGATCACAGCCAAGGGTGTGCGGCTGGTCTGGCAGCTGGCAGAGGGCGATCGTGTCCGTTATGGCATTTTCAGACAGGCTGATTTCGGTGAAATCGAGCTCGATCCCCTATTGGTGCGGGATCTGCTTGAAAGGCTCATCGCGTTAAGACAGTCGATCCTACAGTGGTCCAGGGCATTATGACGAGTACACCTGCCAAACCCATGCATCCTTTCGCCATCCTTGCGCTGTCGATCGCGCTGCCGGGCTCGGGCCATGTGTTCAGCGGCATGCCGGCGCGCGGCCTGCAGTTCCTGTTCTTCATGATCGTCATCGGCTGGGCCACATCGAAGATCGCTCCAGAACAGGCCTCCTTCCTCGGCCGCTATGCGGGCGGCTTCTTCATCTACGCGCTATCCATCCTCGATGCCTATAAGATCGCCCGGATCAAATGGGAGACCTGGCGCTATGCACAAGATCAGGAGAAGGCTTAACGAGTGCGGCCAGCGAGCGACCAACCACCGAGATCTGCCTTTGGATGGTCAGAAGACTTCCAAATAAGACGGCCCCGCCGGTGGCGTACCGGGCGGGGCCTTTCTGGGGTGCATCAACACCCAAGGTCTTTGTCGGCAAAGACCTTCGTCAGCACGACCGATCAAGAGGCTCTGGGGGCAAATGGGCTGTTGATCGCGTCATGCAAATTCCATCGTCCGGTTTGGGCCGATGTGTATTTTTTGCCTTCCTGACGATGCCGAACTTTGACTCCTCTACCGGGCCGGGTCAAATCACGAATTAGGTCAGTGTCATTTAGGCTTTTGTCCGCCTACGGAGAGATCGGGATTCGCCTGCAATTCCTCGGGCGGAACGCTGGCACCGTCGCGCATCAGAATGAAGCATGGCGCCTTTTGCGCGGCCTCATTGCGGTTGCAGCTGTCGAGCGCCTCCTTCTNTTCCCAGGATCGCGCCCATGGACCTTTCAGGCTGATGGCGAAGGCCTTGTGATCGGCCTTTTCGCGATAGCCTTCGCGCGCGCGCCAGGCATCGATATCGAGAACAAGATCGGGAATCTTCATCGGCTTGTCGAATAGTCCAGGATCGATCTGCAGCCATTGCGCCATCTGCATCGCATGGGAGAGGCGCTCGCCATTCAGGTCGATCAGGATGCAGCGCTTGGTAGCATCCGAAACGCCCTCGTCACAGGCCTTGAGGGCCTCACGCGCGGCAATCGTCGAACTGGTGAACCCGGTCTGTGCCGAAAACTGCCCTTCGGGACCGACGGCAAAGGCCTTTTCGGTCTTGGCGACGGCATATTCCTCGAGCGCCTTGAGTTGCGCGTCATTCAGCGCAAAGACCGGCGGTTCAAAGGCCTGAACCGCGCCAATGCCCGGTGCAATCAGGCAGATAGACATCAGTATCTTGCGTAGTGAGAGGAATGTAGTCATGGGCTACCAGTGCTCTATTCGACGAGTTACTTTCGGGCGAATTCGACCTTAGCAAGGCAACTCGCGGCATTACAGTTTTTGGATGCTCAAAACCAAAGAATCAGGCATACTGGATCTATCAATAATGTTAATCTGGTGTCTGTAACCTCCCTGGCGTACAAACCTTATGGGCAGCTCGCGAGGCTGCCCTTTTTGTGCCGGCCCCGAAAGTTAATATGCCGCAGGACCGGGTCATTTGACTTTTGCCAGATTCTCCCTATTTTCCGGGCACATTTCGTGCATCCGAATATATGGCGAGCCCGACCGGATGCTTTTGGCACGTTAATCAACAAAGACCTCGCCAGAATGGTTTTTTGACTTTCCATGCAGTTTTCCGAACTGGGATTGAGCCCAAAGGTTCTCGAAGCCGTCGAGAAAGCGGGCTTTACCACTCCGACGCCGATCCAGACCGGCGCCATACCGCCCGCATTATCGCGCAAGGACGTGCTCGGCCTCGCCCAGACGGGCTCGGGCAAGACGGCCGCCTTCGTGCTGCCGATGCTGTCCCTGCTTGAGACGGGCCGCGCCCGGGCTCGCATTCCCCGCACCCTCATCCTTGAACCGACGCGCGAACTCGCAGCGCAGGTCCAGGAAGCCTTCGAGCGTATCGGCCAGGCTCACAAACTCACGGTGGCACTCCTCATCGGAGGCGTCTCTTTCGATGACCAGGCGGCAAAGATCGACCGGGGGGCAGATGTCGTCATTGCGACGCCAGGCCGGCTGCTCGATCACTTCGAACGCGGCAAGCTGCTTCTGACCGGTGTCGAGATGCTCGTCATCGACGAGGCCGACCGCATGCTCGACATGGGCTTCATCCCGGATATCGAACGCATCTACAAGCTCCTCCCCTTCACCCGCCAGACCTTGTTCTTCTCGGCGACCATGCCGCCGGAGATCCAGCGCATCACCAACCAGTTCCTGCATGCGCCGGTCAGGGTCGAGGTTTCGCCCCACTCGAGCACAGTGTCGACGACCGAGCAGAGGCTGGTGCGGGCGCCCAGCGATGCCAAGCTGAAGCGCGAGGCGTTGCGCCGGCTGCTGAACTCCCAGACCAATGTGAAGAACGCCATCGTCTTCGCCAACCGCAAGACCACTGTGGGCGTCCTTGAAGCCTCGCTGAAGCGCCATGGCTTCAACGCCTCGGCCCTTCATGGCGATATGGATCAGCGGGCCCGCTTGCGCACGCTCGATTCCTTCCGCGCCGGCGAGATCACTTTCCTGATCGCGTCCGACGTGGCGGCGCGTGGCCTCGACATCCCGGATGTCAGTCACGTGTTCAACTTCGATGTGCCCATTCACGCGGAAGACTATGTCCACCGCATCGGCCGTACTGGCCGGGCCGGGCGTGAAGGCCATGCCTTCATGCTGGTGACCAGCGCCGAGGCAAAATACGTCAAGGCGATCGAGCAGCTGATCCGCAAGACCATCGCCTGGGAAGGCAGCTCTACTCCTTCGCAGGACGAAGCACACAGCGATGTTGCGGAGCGACCGCGCAAGCGTCGCGGTAAATCGGGCGCAGAACGCCAGAAGCCGGTCGTGGCCAAGCCGCGTGAGGAGAAGCAAGCCGAAGATGCTAAAGCGCCGCGCGAGGAAAGGCAGCCCCGCGAGGCCAGGCCTCCGCGTCAGGAAAGGCAGCAGCCGGCGCCACAGACGCGGCGCAAGGAACCAGTGCGCGACCGCAGGCCCTCTCCGTCCGGAGACGTGCCGGATTCCGATGGCTTCCATTCCGGCAATATGCCGGCCTTCCTGTCACGCCCGGTGCGCAGCGCCTGATCAGCATTTTAAGTGATTACTTAAGTGATTACGGTTTGCGCAGGCTCTTATGGATCTTGGCGGGCTTCCTGGCGCGCAATGCCGCGGCAAAGGCCTTGCGGGCCCACAGGGTCATTTCATCGCGGTCGTCCAGGCAGGTTTCAGGAGCCCGCCAATAGGCCATCACGATCTTCTTCTCACCTTTCGCCGTGTAAGTGAACGGGGGAAGGTTAAAAGCTTCGAAGTCGCTCTGTGAAACGCTGTCGGCCTTGAGATAAAGCGTTTCATCGGCGATCAGCGCAAACATCAGGCCGTCGCTGAAGACGCCGGCGCCGCCGAACATCCGGCGCACCGTCACCGGGCCGAAATCGGAGAATTGTTCCTTGATGAAATCGAGATATACAGCGCTCGTCGGCATTAGTCTGCCGGCATGGCTGCCGCCGGTTTCAGCATCACCGATTCCCCGCAGCCGCAGGCCGAGGTCTGATTGGGGTTGTTGAAGATGAAGCCCGACTTCAGCATTGATTGCTTGTAGTCCATCTCCGTCCCCAGCAGGAACAGGATCGCCTTGGGATCGATGAAGATCCTGACGCCGTGGTCCTCCACGACCTCATCATGCGGCCTCTGATGCTCCGCCCATTCCATCGTATATTCCATGCCGGCGCAGCCGCCATTCTTGACGCCGAGGCGTAGCGCGAGCGCCGGCTTCGACGCCTTGACCATGATGGCCTTCACGCGCTCAGCCGCAGCATCGGTCAGCGTCATCACTTTGGGACGGGGACGGGTCATAGCCATGAGCAAATCTACCACATATTGAGCGCCACGCGCGCTTCATCCGACATGCGGGAATGATCCCATGGCGGATCGAATACCAGGTTAACTTTCACGCCCGAAACGCCGGCAACGGCGCCGACCGCATTTTCGACCCACCCCGGCATGTCGCCGGCGACCGGGCAGCCAGGCGCGGTAAGGGTCATATCGATCTTGACCTGACGGTCATCCTCTATATCGACCTTGTAGACGAGGCCCAGTTCGTAGATATCGACCGGGATTTCAGGGTCATAGACCGTCTTCAGTGCCGCCGTGATATCATCCGTCAGGCGCGCGATCTCATCCGGCGGAATGGTGGATGTCGGTGGCGCGGTTGCCGCCTCGGCAGCAGCTATATGATCCTGGCCTTCGGTCACAAGAATATCCTTTGGGCAGAGATAAGCGCTTCCGCCAGTTTATCAACTTCCGCCCTGGTGTTGTACATGCCAAAGGACGCCCGGCAGGTGGCCGTCACGCCGTAACGCGCCAGAAGCGGCTGCGTGCAATGGGTGCCGGCCCTGACCGCGACGCCGGCCCGGTCAATCACGGTCGAAATGTCATGGGCATGCGCCCCTTCCATATTGAAGGAGACGATCGCCCCCTTCTCCCTGGCCCGGCCGAAGATCTTGAGCGAATTGATCTCGGAAAGCCGCGCCATAGCATAGTCGCGCAGATCGGCCTCGTGCGCCGCAATGGCATCAAGGCCGATCGATTTCATGTAGTCGAGCGCCGCGCCTAGCCCGATCGCTTCGACGATTGCCGGCGTTCCTGCTTCGAAGCGGTGCGGCGGT
>VAZZ01000036.1 GCA_005884715.1 Alphaproteobacteria bacterium
GGAATTGAAGGCGACGTCGTCCAGATGCAGGAATTGTTCCGGTTCCATCGGGTTTCGACCAATGAGGCCGGAGAAATCCAGGGCCACTTCCTGGCCACCGGCGTGCGTCCGAAATTCCTTGCCGACCTTGCCGCCCGCGGGCTGACAGTCCCGGCAGCCTATTTCGACCCATCAAAGCAACTCTAGGACAGTTGCATGCGAAATCTCCGCACTGCTCATCACCCGTCATTCTGGCGAAAGCCGGGACCCTTTTCCCTCCCCCTTGCGGGGAGGGTCCGCCCGAAGGGCGGGGGTGGGGGTCGGGCAGCGTTGATTATTATGCTGAGACGCAAGTGGTTGAAGCATTTACCCCCATCCGGCTCCCCCGGAAGGCCGGGATCGCCACCTTCTCCGCAAGGGGGAAGGATAAGGATGGGCTCACGTTTTCACGACAGTGGACGCTAGGATCATGGATACAACGGCACTCCTGCGGATCGCGTTCTTCGTCTTCACGACGGTCGCCGCGGTCTTCTTCATCGAGCTGATATATCTGGCCATTGCCAGGCCAATTCAGAGGAGGCGCAGCATCAACCGCAGGCTCGGCGCCCTCGATAAGGGCGCCGCGGGCGAACAAGTATTGAACCGGTTGCGCGCCGAACGCGGAATATCCGGCGTGAACCTCCAGGCTCTCGGATGGCTCAGGAAGCTTCTGATACATTCTGGACTGCGGATAACGGCGGCAAAATTTGCTGTCCTGCTTATTGTTCTGTTCGCCGGCTTTCTTGCCATCCAGAAACTGCTGCTGGGTATGTCGACGGGGTTCAGCATACCCATAGCCGCTTTCCTCGGATTTGGGGTGCCGCTGCAGATCGTTCGGATCATCCGCTCGCGACGGCAGAAAAAATTCACCGAACAGCTTCCTGAAGGCCTCGATATCATCGTCCGCGGCCTGCGCAGCGGCCATCCGGTTTCCATCGCGTTCTCGCTGGTCGGCCGGGAACTGCAGGACCCGATCGGCAGCGAGTTCGGAATCACCATCGATGAGATGACCTACGGTCTCGACATGACAAGGGCCCTGAATAACCTGGCGGACCGTGTCGGTATACCGGACATGTCGCTTCTGGTTACCGCCGTGGCACTGCAATCTTCATCCGGCGGAAATCTGGGCGAGGTCTTATCCAATCTCTCGAAGGTGCTTCGCGATCGCTTTCAATTGAGGCGCAAGGTCCGGGCTCTCTCGGCCGAAGGCAGGTTTTCGGCTATTGGCCTGGCGATCCTCCCAGTGATCATCGGTGGTGCGATTTTCCTACAGAATCCGAGGTACTATCTCGATGTGTGGGATGAGCCGGTATTTCTGCCCGCGATCTACGGCCTGGTCGTCTGGTCGATAATCGGAAATCTCATCATGCGCAAAATGATAAATTTCAAATATTGAGGCTGGTCGGATGGAAACGTCTTTTGTGAATTTCATCCAGCAGAATACGATGATCTTCTATGGTTTCGTATTCATGAGTGCGATGCTTTTCGCGATCGCATTCGGTTCGCTGACGGCGAACTGGCTTGAGGTGCGCCGCCGGGCGGTCGCCGGCGGCAGCGCCCGCGTCGGCCGGGAGGAGCAGCCGTACCTGTTGGCCTATCGGCAGAATACCGGCATTTTCGGTGCAATATTGCCACAGGACGAAGCGGAGAAGTCTGAACTGCGCCGCTTTCTCAATATGGCCGGTTACTACGGCCGTAGTGCGCCCGTCATCTATCAGCTGGTCCGGATAGTTTTGGGGATATCGCTTGGAATGGCCACCGCCTTCTTGGCCGGGCTTCTCTTTGTCAACCTGCCTTATTTTATCATTATTCCGGTCAGCCTGTTGATGGCGTTGCTTGGCTATATGTTGCCGAGGACGATCGTCAGCCTGCGCCGCGACGGCCTTTGTGAAGAACATCGCCAGGGCTTTCCGGATTTCCTTGATCTTCTGGTGATCTGCGTGGAAGCCGGCATCGGCGCCGAAGCCGCAATCGAGCGGGTAGGGCCTGACCTGGCCCGGGGCTACCCCTCTCTGGCGCGTAATCTCGGTTTCATGACGATGGAGATCCGAGCCGGCAAGTCCACCAAGGATGCCCTCGAGACGCTCGGAAAGAGGCTGGGGATCGACGAGGCAAGATCCTTTGCGACTTTGATCCGCCAATCGGAAGAACTCGGAACCAGCCTGGTCCAGTCATTGCGTGTCTATAGTGACGAAATGCGCCTCAAGCGGCTGACCCGGGCTGAAGAAAAGGCACATGCGCTTCCTGTTAAGCTCGTGATCCCACTTGGGATTTTTATTTTCCCCGTGATTATGGGTGTTACTATGTTGCCAGTTGCGCTAAGATTGATAAAGCTCATGGCCATGTAAGGGGATAAGGGGCAAGGGGATGAGTCGCTCAATCAAGCTGTGCATTGCGCTATCGGTTCTTGCCGCATTTCTGGCGGGATGCCAGCCCTCGGCCGAAAACCGGCTTTTGAGCGAATCCAAGATGAAGCTCGAAGATCCGAAATTCTATCCTTCTGACGATTATATTCGCATGGGCAAGGTCCACTTCCGCAATGGCGATTATGGACTGGCGGAGCAGAAATTCCGCAAGGCGGTGGAAGTCACGCCCAAGGACGCGGAAGCCTGGCTCGGTCTCGCCGCGAGCTACGACCAGCTTCGCCGCTTCGATCTTGCCGATAATGCCTATGACAAGGTTCTCCTGCTCGCGCACGATAATGCCGTCATCCTGAACAACGCTGGATACTCCCAGCTCTTGCGCGGAAACATCGAAGGGGCCCGGCGCTTTTTGCTTCGCGCCTATGAGCTCGATCCGAACAATCCCTATATCGTCAATAATCTCAAGTTGTTGGGCGAGAGCAAGAACACAGTCAAGCGAGTGAATTTGTGACGACGGCGCCGGGCCAGCGGCGATCCTCGAACAATCGCCGCCTCGAGATCTGGCGGATCATCTTCTGGTCCGGGCTAACTAATCTGCTCCTGCTTTCGGTTTTTCTCGCTTCAGAACGGATCGAGCTGAAAAGCATCCGTGACGCCTATTCGAAAATGGTGGAAGACGATGCATGGCGGATGGGCGAGGGAAGCGAGAATTCGATCGGTCATGTGAAGGCCAGAAGCGACTTTTCAACCTCGACGACAACTGTCGCCAAATCCGAACCCGATAGTTCGACATCACAAGTACGCGAAACGTCATCGGAAGAAACCGTGAAAGCCTCGACGGTCGATCTGGCGCTTGCCGCAGGAGCGTCAGTGGATGATTCGGAGAATCTGAGCGTCAAGCCGATACTCGCGAAGAATCCGCAAACCGGGCGACTCGAAATCGGCAATTTCAAATCGCTCTCGCTGGTGGGGTCGCCGGAAGACTGCCTGGATTTTGGTCGCGCGCTGCTCAGCGATGCGATGAGTTCAAGCGACAAACTCGATATCGTGACGGCCGCGGATGAGATCACGATTGCGCGGATTTGCGCCATAAACGGGTCCATCATCATTACCTGCAGAGCGGGCCAGATCGCGGTCAGCCCCCGGAAATCGCGCCCGGACGATCATTGTACGGATAAAGGCTGAAAATCATTGAACCGATTTTGGGTGCAGTCAGGTTCGCCGACAGTGACGGAAAAAAAGACGGATTTCCCAGTGAATCAGGCGTCTTTGGACTGGCAAACCAGGCGAGCTCTTTTGTTCGCCGGGCTTTTCGTAGCCTTCGTCGCCGTGGTCGGTATGCTCAACGCCGCCAGTCTCGTTCTCGGCGATCCAGATACACTTTGGCATATCAAGGTGGGGAGCGATATCTGGAGAAATTTCAGCCTGCCCGTCCAGGATACATATTCCTTCACTTTTTCCGGACACCGCTGGATTGCCGAGCAATGGCTGTCGCAACTGCTCTTTTTTGGCTCCTACGCAGCCGGGGGATGGAAAGGCGTTGTTATCCTTGCGGGCATTTCCGTCGGCCTCACGGCATTCCTGTTTTGTCGCGAAATCGGCCGAGTGGCCAATCCTCGCATCGCTGCCATCATCACCCTCATTGCGATATTTCTGGCGAGCCCCGTTTTTGCCGCCCGTCCTCATATTCTCATCCTGCCGCTTGCCGTGGCATGGACGGCCTCATTGTTCAGGGCGGCCGAGAGGCAGCAACCCCCCTCGTTCCTCCTGCTTGCCCTTCTGGTCGCCTGGGCCAATCTGCATGGAAGTTTCCCGCTCGCCATTCTGATTGCCGGTTTCGCCTTTTGCCATGTCCTCGAGACCCATGGCTTTCGCGACCGGTCACTGGTATTGCGCTGGGCCGGATTCGTCGCCTGCTGCCTGCCGGCAATACTCATACATCCTTACGGCATCGAGCCCCTTCTCTTTGCCGTCCAGATATCGCTCGGCAATGACTGGATCCCGACGATCTCCGAATGGCTCCCCTTCAATGCCCAAGATAAGCCGATCCACGAAGCGTGCTTGCTCGCCTTTTTCGCACTTCTTCTTTGGATCCGGCCGAAGCTTTCGCTGAGCAAGATCGCCTTTGTGCTCTTCGCCCTTCATATGTTCCTCATGCATCAGAGATTCGTTTTCGTCTACGTGCTGCTGGTGCCAATGGCCATCATCCGCGACATGGTCCCGCAGGATTCCCGCTTGTCGCTGGCATTATGGGAAGGACAGCCGCGTGATTTCGTGGAAAGCCTCGCGATCAGGCGGTTCAACGCGCTCGCCGGCTTATTGCTGATTGCGGCGATTGCCGCGCCTCTCGTCTTGTTGCGCAATGCGGTCGAGCCGCCGTCCGACGTGTTCGCGGGCAAAGCCATCCGGTTTGCGCAGGACAATATGCTCCCGGGCAATGTGCTCAATGATTACGACTTCGGCGGCTCGCTGATCTTTCACGGCGTCCCGACATTTGTCGACGGCCGATCCGGCCAACTATTCCTCGGAAAGTTCGCCGCAGACGTAGCAGAAACTGTCAAGCCCGAAGGCTCGAGCGTTTTCATGCGCCAGCTTGATGAATACCATATCGGCTGGACATTGCTGCGAAATGCCGATCCGAGGAATCTGGTTCTGGCCACACT
>VAZZ01000284.1 GCA_005884715.1 Alphaproteobacteria bacterium
TAGCCGGCTGTCAAGATTGTCATACTGAAGGTTACCGCACAAGTCAGGGAAAGATTGATCCGACGAAGTCGATGAAAGGCAGCTCGATTGGCTGGCAAGGTCCTTGGGGCACAAGCTATGCCCAAAACCTGCGACTTAGCGCGGCGAGCTTGAGCGAGGATGGTTTTGTGCAAATCTATGGCGTCCGTGCACCGGAGATGTCTCCACCAATGCCGTGGTATCGGTTGCGGATGATTCCGGAGGACGACCTTCGATCGCTCTACCGCTATCTGAAGTCATTGGGAGAGCCCGGAGCGTCAGTTCCTGCTTTCGTCCCTCCCGGTAGCAGGGTGAAAACTCCCTACATTGTCCTCGATCCGCCACAGATGCCTCCTGCTTGCAGCCATGACTTGGACTGCCGCATTGGGGAGATTTGCGTAACGATTGAGCCGCGCCATTGCGCAAAAAAGGGATGAGACCTCGCGCAGGATAAGAAAAGCCGACTCCCACTACGCCAACGCCGAGCCCATGCCGACGACAGGCTGCTCGAAATCGGCTGCCGGTAATTGCGGCCGGCATGGGTTGCACCATTCGGCGAGCATCGGCTCGTCACTATTCATGCTCAAATAGACAATAAGGTCTGCCCGGTCGGCTTCATCTTGCAAGCCGTTTGAACCCATGTCCGTGCCCGGCAAAGTCCGGCATGGATCGGAAATGAAGATATTCAAATCTTCAAAGTTCCACTTTCCGCCGCGCCCCTGCATCACCGGCGAATACTTGAAACCGTCCATAGCCGCGACGGGACGACCCACAATATTCCATAGCGGCGGTCCTCTGAACTTCATCATTTTCGGGCCGGGACATGGCATCGACTGCATTCCTTAGCAAAGAGATCGTGACCATGTTCCGGATCAGCATTGCGAAGTCTCCCCGCAATTGGCGTCACGGTCGGGAATATATAGCCCTGATCGAGGAGATACTGAGCGACCGCCTCGTGACCGTTCGCCCTCGCATAGTGGATGGGCGGCTCGCGAAACTTCGTGAGGGCGTTCACATCGGCGTCCGCTTTGACAAACGCTTCTACGGAGGGAAGTGAACCCTGCACCGCGGCGAGGTGGAGAGCCGTCTGCGTGCGGAATTCACTGTTCGGCAGAGCACCGTGATCCAGAAGAATCTGCAAGATTTCAGCATCGCCCTTCCAGGCGGCAGTGAGCGGCGGTCCAAAGGCAAAAGTGAGATTAACATCAGCGCCGCGTGAAAGCCCCAAAGGGCCGATCACCGTAGATTCCTTGACGCATCAAAGGCCAGTAATGTTGGCGACAGCCTCCTCTACGTCTGTCACATGCCAATCGCCGATCCAGAACTCACCGACCACAATCCCAATTACCAATCCAAGGCCGACAAGCCACCAACCCGGCATGCTTCTGTTGCGCTGCCGGCGCTTCTGTTGAACGAGCTGTTCGAGGTCACGTACTTTCTGCGGCTGTGCATATTTTCTGAGGCTACCCATCGAAGGTGATCCTTCACTCTTCCCGAGAACGTCGGCGCTGGTCGCGCGGAACGCCGGGGCTATTTTTGCTGCGGCCGAGAGGATCGCCCCGCTCCTAGGTCGACCAAACCGGCCGTTATGTAAAATTTACGTAAAATTCAACGGAATGTCACCCGGCAAAATACCCTGCCCGCGTGGCCGGCGAGCAAGGGCAGCAGGCCTGAGTCAAGTGTCTTGCAAACGCTCGAATCTTGCTTATTCGCACCAATTATGCCGGCGGCCAGCCCAAGGTACCGCCAGGCCTTCATCAACCAGTTGCATGCCGAGCGAATGGCCGTTGCGAAGAAGAGTGCGGAGTTTACGGCCATGCTCGTCAATATCGCGGTCACCGGAACGCGTGATGTCGAAAGGGTCCTCGTTGATCAACTCTACCAGCCGGAGCTTTGCCCGCTTGCCCAGTTCAAGCTCAGAGAGGCACTCAGGTTTACCGACTTTCGGCGCGTCTATGTCCTCCAACCCGATCGTTTCTCCATTGTGGCGAATTGTATCGCCATCGACCACGCAATTGCGCTGCGCCGATGAAACACAGACCTGATACTTTGGGAATGCACGGGCAAGCCAACTCGCGCCCGGGACCGGCAACGCACCGATCAGAAGGAGGCCGAGGATCACACCGACAGCAAAGCCAGACATCAAGAGATGCGGAAGCCCAAATCGGCCTCGGCCGCGCAGATGAAGCCGCTTTTTCCAGTCCTCAAATCGTTGAACCTTGGTCATGCACTTAGTCCATGCGAGCACAAAAAGCGGCTGGTGATCACCATCCCAGCATGCTGAGCGCGTCCGCGATAAGGTGCTCGACTTCTGGCAGCGACCGGCTGCTGCGCAGGGCTTGACTGATCACGCCACCTACCAACAAACCGAGGGCGATCACCGCCCATCGTGGCACGCCACTGCGGCGCCGCGGGCGTTTCTGAGGGCTTGTCTGTTTAGAGTCATGCTCGCGGTGGGGCCGCGCATATTTTGACAAGTCACCCATTCAACCCCTCGACGGCCCGTCGCGCTGTCACCCCCCTTGTCCCCAGGACCCAGCTCGCGCTCGGGGTCAGAGCGGGCGCACGACCCAGGGGTATTGAATCGCCGCCCCTCTCACTGGCCGGCACAATTAGAAGGCGCTGTACCGACCATCGCGTCAAGATTAGGCACAATCAGGCAAGAATAACAATGAAATAACCCTAACGCCGGAACCGCGATTTTGCTTCGGAGCCGCATGCCAAGCTGCTTCGTCGAGAAATCGACCCAACAGCATTTGGCGTTCCGCCTGAGCACACTTCCGTAAACTACGTAAAAACTGGAACCGCGGCAGCTGTGCTGACGTTGCCGCGACATGGACTGGACATGCCTCTTTGCCATCCTTTTCGCCCTTCTCTTTGGGGCGAGCTCAGCGCTTGCCGGCATGCCACCAAATGTTAGATGCGCTATCGCGGCGCAGGAAAAAGCGCGGAATGCGGGGTCGGAGTACCAAAATATCTACAGAAGAAACTTTGAACTCTGCATGTTGAACGCAATGCCAAGGAAGCGCCAGGCGGACTACCTTATCGAAAAGCCAAGACCGTATGTCGCGCTTTCGCCAGGACCAGACAAACAGAAAATCACGCAACCCAATGAGCTAAAGTTCAGCGGTACGTGGGTGCGTATATCGGCCAATGTGTGGAGGCTGCTGCGAGACTGAAGTGGCACGGCCTCCGCCTCCAACGACGGGAACTACGGTTCCCGCCATCTTGATGGTCGCAAGCCGCACGGCAGCGTGACTGCCAGTCCTATCTGCTGAACGGCAAAAGCGCACGCACGCGTCCTTCGCGCAGATAGAGTCCGCCCCACAGCATGATGCCGAGATGGGCAGGATCGCCATGCATCCATTCACCAGTATCTCGAATATGCGCCTGGCATCCCCCGCTTCCTCATTCCCTGATGCAATCGCGCATCTATAATGCGATCGACCAATAGCAAGGCATTGGCCTGATCCATGATCGACTTTGTCCATTCCCCTACCCTTACCGTAGGCTTCGCCCACAAGGCCTATCAGTTGCGCGATGAATTCCTGGCGCGAGGCCAGCCCTTGGAATCCTTCGAGGTCCGCACGCTCGATGATCTCGAGCAACGTATCGCTGATGCCGAGGTCCTGGTGATTTCGGGACTCTGGCAAAACGAGCTGGTGAAGCATGCGCCCAAGCTCCGGCTGATCCAGTCGATCAGCGCCGGCACCGACCAATTCTCGCGGGCGGTACTGCGCGAGCGCGGCATCAGGCTCGCCAGCGCCCAAGGGACAAACGAGGTTGCGGTCGCCGAACACGCGATCGCGCTGATGCTCGCTCTTACGCGCTATTTGCATCTGGCCCGCGATTTCCAGGCGCAGCAATACTGGCGCCCGATGATCGGCGACCGCGCCCGCCGGGAAGACGAACTCGACGGCAAGACGCTGTTGATCGTCGGGCTCGGGCGCATCGGGCGAAGGCTGGCTCACCTCGCAAACGCCTTCGGCATGTCCGTGATCGGGGTGAAGCGCGAGCCGGCCTCAGTGCCGGGCGTGGCCCGCCTGGTGGGGCCGGCGCAATTGCTCGACATTCTACCTGAGGCCGACTTCGTCGCTTTGACCTGTCCGCTCACCTCCGAGACCGAAGGTCTGATCGGTGCATCGACACTTGCCGCCATGCGGCCGAGCGCCCATCTCATCAATGTCGCGCGCGGTCGCGTCATCGATGAGGCGACTTCCGAGCTTTGGCGCTTCCCGAATGTGCTGGTGACACCGCATAGTGCCGGCGAGACCCGCCGCTATGAGACGCGCATCGTCGATCTGCTGCTTGAGAACATTGCGCGCTTCAAGGCAGGCTCAGCCTTGCTGAACGAGGTCGCGTGAAATAGGTCGGGCGAGCTGAATTACGTCCAGCGGCGCAATACAATACTGGCATTGACGCCACCGAAGCCGAAGCCATTCGAGATGGCATGTTCGATCGTCATCGGCCGTGCCACACCCGAAACGAGATCGATGCCTTCCGCCGCCTCATCGGGATTATCGAGATTGAGCGTCGGGGGCGCCACCTGATCGCGCAAGGCGAGAATGGTGAAGATCGCTTCCAGTCCGCCGGCAGCGCCTAGCAGATGACCGGTCGCCGACTTGGTGGCGCTGACGGCGATGCGTCCCGCTTTTCCGAAGATCGTCTTGATCGCCGCAAGCTCACCGCGATCACCAACGGGCGTGGAAGTCGAATGCGCATTCAGATGCTTGACGTCTTCCGGAGCGAGACCGGCTTGGCGCATTGCCACCGCCATGGCACGCGCAGCACCTTCACCATCCTCGGGGCCCGAGGTCATGTGATAGGCATCGGCGGTCGTGCCATATCCCACCACCTCCGCGATCGGCATGGCCCCCTCGCCCATGACGAAGCCGTCGCGATCACGATCGAAGGGTCTTGAAGCGCGTTCGGGCCGGTCATTGAAGCCGGTCGAAAGCGCGCGCGCGGCGGCAAATCCGCCAAGGCTGACGAGATCGATGCAGGCTTCCGTGCCGCCGCAGAGCGCCACATCCGCTTCGCCCGAACGGATCAGGCGCGCCGCATCGCCAATGGCCTGCACGCTCGCCGCACAGGCGGTGACCGGAGCCCCGAGCGGTCCTTTGAAACCATGACGGATGCTGATCTGTCCGGCGGCGAGATTGGCCAGGAACGAGGGAATGGTGAAAGGCGACAGGCGGCGGATGCCGCGCTGATCGGTTACGCGCACCGCTTCGACCATGGCGGGAAAGCCGCCGATCCCCGAAGCCATGATGGTGGCAGTCCGTTCGACTTCCTGTGCATCGGCAGGGTGCCATCCCGCCTGAGCGATCGCCTCGGCCGCCGCGAGAAGTGCGAAAAGGATGAAACGGTCCATCTTGCGCTGGTCTTTCGGCGCCGCTGCCTGATCGGGATCGAAACCGCCCTCGCTGTCCTCGGCTTTCGAGGGGACGATGCCGGCGACTTTTGCCGGAAGCGATGCGGCCCCATTCAGGCAGCGCGCGAAGTCCCGACCGGCCTTCCAGAAGCCGCGACCAGGCGAGTTCGACCCCGCATCCCAGTGGCGAGACCAGACCAAGACCGGTGACCACGATCCGACGCATGGCGTTCTATCCTTCTATTTGTGGCGCACTCGCCCGCAGCGACTGGATCCGGGCAAGGCGCTCATGTGTTTTGGCGGTGGCGCGTGGGCCGGCAACGAGCATGACGCTCGCGTGCGTCAAGGATACCATGCGCTCGGCGTCGACCATGACCGGTGTCAGATGGCGTCCCGTTTCGCGCTCGGCCAGCAGCACCGTTTCTCCTTGGGGGGCCATGTGCTTGTTGCCCCAGGCCAGGATCGCCATCACCATCGGAAAGAGATCGCGGCCTTTCGCGGTCAGGACATATTCGTGGCGCGGCGGCCGCTTGCTATAGAGACGGCGTTCGAAAAGCCCGGTTTCGGTCAGATGTAGGAGACGCCGCGACAGGATATTAGGTGCGATGCCGAGGCTCTTCTGGAAGTCATCAAAGCGCGTGAAGCCTTGGAATGCATCGCGCAGGATGAGGATGCTCCACCACTCGCCGATGCATTCGAGAGTGCGCGCCACCGGACATTCGACGCCAAATGATTTCTTTGGATGCATGAGCGGGCACGCTAGACAAGTCACTATCAAAACGCAAGTCAGCTACCCCCTTAATTTACTGCTCGCAAAATGCAATCAGTTTGGATACCAGTTGCAATAGCAACTAGTTATCTGAGGAGAGATTCATGTCCAAATTGTATGTCCGCAGTTTTTCCCTCTCCCTCGATGGCTTTGGCGCAGGCCCCGATCAAAGCATCGACGACCCACTCGGCAAAGGCGGCATGACTCTGCATCAGTGGGTCCTTGGCACCCAAACTTTCCGCAAGATGTTCGGCCGGGACGGTGGTGAAACCGGCATCGATGATGATTTCGCCAAGCGCGGTTTCGAAAATGTCGGCGCCTGGATCCTGGGACGCAACATGTTCGGCCCGGTCAGGGGTCCCTGGCCGGATGAAAGCTGGAAAGGATGGTGGGGCGACAATCCGCCCTATCACGTGCCGGTCTTCGTGCTCACTCATCATGCGCGTGCACCGCTCGCCATGGATGGCGGCACGATCTTTCACTTCGTAACTGACGGCATCGAATCCGCCTTGCGCAAGGCGAAGGACGCGGCGAAAGGCAGGGATGTGCGCCTTGGCGGCGGCGTCGCGACGATAAGGCAATATCTGCGCGCACGACTCATCGATGAGATGCATCTCGCAATGGCGCCGCTCTTCCTCGGCAAGGGCGAGAATCTCTTTGCCGATCTCGATTTACCGGCACTGGGCTATGCCTGCACCGAACGTGTCTCGACCCCCGCGGTCACACATCTCATTGTAGCGAAACAGGCGCGTTAGATCGATGCGGGTGCCGTTGTCCGGGGAAAGAACTGGGGCACAAGTTGCGGGAAAGCGCCGCAGTGGCGTCCCCGGCGCTCAGCATCAGCGGCAGGATGAGCGCCACCTCGATCACGGTCACGGCAAGCGCCGCCACCAGCGTGCCGAACGGTTCGCGACCCGATGGGCCACCACTTGCCTTGATCGATCCTGTTGGCATGGGGCAACGTCGTACCAAGCCATTGATTTCCTGATCGTTTGAAGATCTTCGCGCTCAACGAATGACGCTGAGGCAGTTTTTGTGTAGGCTGGATCCATCGATGGGGAGGACATCATGGCATCCAGGATCGTAAATGACATCAAATCCCACTACCGCGCATGGGATCGCGGCAAGGGAACGACGAGCGAGCGCTTTGTAAATATGATGGCCGATGACGCGACTTTCCGCTCGATTGGTGCCGGGGCGGAACCGATGCTGTTCACGCGCTCCCACAGCAGGAAGGACAAGATCCGCTCCTATTTCAAAGGGCTCGAGCACGACTGGAGCATGATCTTCTACAACGTCCGCATGTTCCTGGTGCAGAGCAGCACCATCGCGGTCTTCGGCGAATGCGCCTGGAAACAGAAGCATACCGGCAAGGTCGTTCATACGCCGAAGCTCGACATCCTTCGCCTCAAGCGCGTAAAGATTTCCGACTTCTTCGAATATTTCGACAATCACCAGGCTTATGCGGCCTGCAGCACGGAGGGCGTCTGCACTGTCCCGCAGAACCCGAAGCCGATCTACAAATCGGGCGCCTCCGTGACAATCAGCGGAAAGACAGCCGCGACGTCGACCAATGTGAAGATGCTCAAAAAGCTCTATGCAAAGTGGGACAAGACGAAAGGCGCGATTGCGGAATCAATCATTCAGATTCTGGCCCCTAATGTTGTTTGGGGCTCGCTCACTGCTGGCGCCGATCCCGTCGCGTTCACCAAGATGCGCAAGAGCCGCGAAGAGGTCGGCGAATATTTCCGCGGCCTGGATCAGGGCTTCAAGATGGAGCATTACAAGGTCAAGGAATATGTCGCCAGTGGCCCCTACGTGCTCGTGCTGGCCGATATCTCTTTCACCAACAAGTCAACCGGCAAGACCTTCGTCTCGCCCAAGGCCGATCTCTGGCGTTTCGCGCGCGGCAAGGCCACCGAATTCTACGAATATTTCGACACCGCCGCCGTCATGGCAACCACGGCGTAGGTCACGCTCAGCGTGATCTCGGCAGCCAGCCTTTTTCGAGAGCCGCAAGCAGGTCAGCCACCGGCAAGCCAGACGGCACCAGCCTGCCGCGTATCTAGCACAGGGGGACGCGGCGTTAAAAGGTTATCGCCGCGGAAGGTGGTAAAACTGCGATGATACGGTATCAATCTGGTAACGGACTCGCTTGCGGTCTTTCATTGAGGCCAAAAGGGGAGCAACATGCGCAGATCACGACCACCTCAGATCTGCGATCTGAGGTGGTAAACGTGATCGGAGGTGGCGTCCATGGACATGCGCGATATTGAAGCCTGCCTGCCGCCACGGCTTCATTCCTTCAGCCGTCAGGTGCTTGAAATTTACCTTCACGGCCACATGACCACCGCGGAATTCCGCCGCTGGTTCCATATGCCGAATTCCGACTATCTGCCACTCAGCGATTGCATCGCACAGAAAGTCGACCCGCATTATATTCCCGAGGCCAAGCTTCCAGCCTCCATAACGCTGAAACCCAATACACTTTAGAGACCGATCTTCCGTGCGCCCGGCGGAACTGTTATCGGTTCATCCTGTCACGTCCTTTGAGCCTGTCGGAGTATTCATGGATATCAAGCCGGATGTCATTGCCGCGATTGGCAACACCCCCCTGATCAAGCTGAAAAAGGCCTCGGAGCTGACCGGCTGCACCATCCTCGGCAAGGCCGAGTTCATGAATCCTGGCCAGTCGGTGAAGGATCGCGCCGCGTTGTTCATCATCAAGGACGCCATCGCCAAGGGCCAATTGCGGCCGGGCGGGACCATTGTCGAGGGGACGGCGGGCAATACCGGCATCGGCCTCGCGGTCGTGGCCAATGCCATGGGCTTCAGGACGGTCATCGTCATTCCGGTTACCCAAAGCCAGGAGAAGAAGGATACCCTGCGGCTGCTCGGTGCCGAACTCGTCGAGGTTCCCGCGGTCGCCTACAAGAATCCCAACAACTATGTGAAATATTCCGGCCGCCTCGCCGAGACCCTGGCCAAGACATTGCCGCAAGGGGCGATCTGGGCCAACCAGTTCGACAATGTCGCTAACCGGCGGGCTCATATCGAAACCACCGCGCAGGAAATCTGGAAGCAGACCGACGGCAAGGTCGACGGCTTCGTTTCGGCGGTCGGATCGGGCGGCACGCTGGGCGGCGTCTCGGACGGCCTCAAGGCGAAGAACAAGAATATCCGCATCGCCCTTGCCGATCCTTTGGGCGCGGCCCTCTACAGCTACTACACGACGGGCGTGCTCAAGGCCGAAGGTTCTTCCATCACTGAAGGCATTGGCCAGGGCCGCATCACCAAGAATATCGAAGGGGCAAAGGTCGATGATGCCTTCCAGATACCGGACAGCGAGGCCATTCCCCTGGTCTTCGATCTCCTGAAAGAGGAAGGCCTGTGCCTTGGCGGGTCGACCGGCATCAACGTCGCGGGCGCCATCCGGCTCGCCAGGAAGATGGGACCTGGCCATACGATCGTCACCCTGCTCTGCGACTATGGGACGCGCTATCAGTCGAAGCTCTTCAACCCGGAATTCCTGCGCGAGAAAGGCCTGCCGGTACCGGACTGGCTGGAAGAACGGGCAAGCAGCGTGCCGACAGTATTCGAGGATATCTCCGCCTGATGACTCTCCTCCTCTTTCGCGACGACGCCTATCTCAAATCCTGCGACGCCAAGGTCTTGGGCATCAATGAGCGGGGCGGCATCATCCTCGACCAGACGGTATTCTATCCGACCGCCGGCGGCCAGCCGGGAGACAAGGGCAGTCTCATGGTGGATGGCTCTCCCATAGCGATCGCCACCACCGTCTATGACGAAGCCAAGAATGCCGTGCATGTTCCGGCTGAGCCTGTGTCTCTCGCCCAAGGAACACCCGTCTCCGCCGCACTCGACTGGGACAACCGCTACCGCAACATGCGCTGCCATTCCCTCATGCATCTTCTCTGCGCCGCGGTCCCCTTCCCGGTGACCGGCAGCGCCTTGACCGAAGAGGGGGGACGCATCGACTTCGACATTCCGGAAGGCCATATCCCTATCAAGGAAGAGCTCGCCGCGAAGATCAATGGCTGGATCAGCGAGGATCATCCGATCACCACGCGCTGGATCGCCGAAGAGGAGCTCGACGCCAATCCGGGGCTGGTGCGCACTCTGTGGGTCAAGCCGCCCCGTGGTTCGGGACGTATCCGCCTCGTCTCGATCGGTGTGAATGATGCGGTCGACCTGCAACCCTGCGGCGGCACCCATCTGAAATCGACGGGCGGCATTGGCCGGGTCGCGGTCGCCAAGATCGAGAACAAGGGGAAGATGAACCGCCGCATCAGGCTTGCTTTCGCGAGCTAGAGATAATGAATTTGGGCGACTCAAATTTCCCTCTCCCTGAGCATGAGGAATATTGAAAATGCAGTCGCCTTACGTCGTATCGACACAATGGCTGGCCGAGCGTTTGGACGCGCCGGATATCGCCATCGTCGATGCCTCCTGGCATTTGCCGGCGGCCAAGCGCGACGCCAGAGCCGAATTTGCGGCGGCGCGCATTCCGGGAGCGCAGTTCTTCGACATCGATGACATTTC
>VAZZ01000281.1 GCA_005884715.1 Alphaproteobacteria bacterium
GCGGCTCGATCGCTGGTTCCGCGTCCATTTTCCGCAAGTGACCTTCGCCTATCTGAACAAGCTGGCGCGCACCGGGCAGTTACGCGTCGAGGGCAAGCGGGTGAAACCCAATGACAGGCTCGAGGCGGGCCAGGAGATCCGTGTGCCGCCGCTTGCCTTCGAGGCGCGGCCCGCCGATGCGCCATCGGCCGAGGCCAAGCCTCTCACCAAGGATGAGCGCAAGCTGTTCGACAGCATGATCCTGCATGAAGACAAGGACATCTATGTCCTCAACAAGCCCGCCGGCCTCGCGGTGCAGGGCGGCACCAAGACGCCCTCGGCGCCGAACTGGGCGAGCGGCCGCGCCTCGTCCATCGCCTCGACCGCGAGACATCCGGTGTCCTGGTGATCGCCAAGCGGCGCGCCGTCGCAGCCTCGCTCGGCAAGCTTTTCGCCACCCGCAGCGTGCGCAAGATCTATTGGGCGGGCGTCAAGGGCGTCCCCAAACCCGCCCAGGGCAAGATCGACATCGCGCTCATCAAGGCGGCAGGCCCGGACGGTGACCGGGTGCGCGTCGCCGAAGCCGACGAAGAGGAGGCGCAGCGCGCCGTCACTCACTACAGTGTCATCGACAAGGCGCCCCCGGTGATGGCCTGGATGTCGCTCAAACCCTCGACCGGCCGCCAGCACCAATTGCGCGCCCATATGGCGCATATCGGCCATCCGATCCTGGGCGATGACAAATATGGCGGCCATGAAGACTTGCCTGCGGCAATCCCGAACCGGCTGCATCTGCATGCCAGGCGGATCGTTTTCCCGCATCCGAGAGGCGGCACCGTCGATGTCACCGCGCCCTTGCCGGCGCATATGCGGGAAACCTGGGCTCTGTTCGGCTTCGATCCTGGGCGCTATGACGAAGGCCCAGCCTCAGAGGACAGGAAATGAAGCTCGCAATATTCGATGTCGATGGCACGCTGATGGACAGCCAGGCCATGATCCTGGCTTCGCTCAACGCCGCCTTCACGGCCGAGCAACTGCCTGTGCCCTCGCGCCCGGAAATGCTGGGCATTGTCGGGCTGTCGCTGGTGAAGGCAATGAGCGTTCTGCGTCCTGACGACGAGGCCCAGCGGCATGAACGGCTGGCCGATGCCTACAAGCAGGCCTTCTGGTCCTACCGGGCGAACAAATCCTATCTGGAGATTCCGTTTGACGGCGCGCTGGACCTGCTGCGCCGCCTCCAGGCCAGCAACGTGCTGATCGGCATCGCCACCGGCAAGGCGCAGCGCGGTGTGCGCCACATCATCGATCAGTTCGGGCTGGATGGTGTCTTCGCGACGATCCAGACTTCTGATGATGCCCCCTCCAAGCCGCATCCGGACATGATCCTGCAGGCCATGGCTGACTGTGGAACGGCGCGTGAGGACACGGTCATGATCGGTGATGCCGTTTTCGACATCGACATGGCGCATGCCGCCGGCGTGAGGGCCATTGCAGTGAGCTGGGGCTTCCAGCCGCTGGCGTCGCTCGAACGGGCTAAGCCTCATGCAATCGTAAACAGCTTTAATGAGTTGGAGGATACACTTGCAGCGCTTTGGCAGGAGAGAGCGGCATGACGGCAAGTCCCGCCCGGCGCTTCTACAAGAAGGTTGCCGTGACCGGGACGGCGGCACCATTCTCGGTCACATTGGATGAACGTTCGCTGCGCACCCCGCTCAAGCGGGAGCTCGATCTCCCGACCAAGCGTCTCGCCGAAGCGGTCGCCTCCGAATGGGCCGCCCAGGCAGAAAAGATCGATCCCCATTCGATGCCCTATACCAAGCTCGCCAATACCGCAGTCGACCGGGTAACCAGCGATCGTGAACGCATCATGAGTGAGATCGTCGATTTCGCCGGATCCGATCTCGTCTGCTACCGCGCCGAGAAGCCGCGAGACCTGATCGAGCGCCAGTCCCGGGCCTGGCAGCCGGTTCTCGATTGGGCGCGCGCCACTTTTGCGGCGGAATTCCTGGTGACCGAGGGCATTGTCCATATCGAGCAGCCGTCCCGATCACTTGGTGCGATGCGGGACTATCTTGGCGGCAAGTCTCCCTGGGCATTGACCGCGCTCCACAATATGACGACGCTCACCGGCTCGGCCCTGATTGCGGCCATGGCCTGCGATGGTGCCATCTTGCCGGCGGAAGCCTGGCTCGCCGCCCATGTCGATGAGGACTGGCAGATCGAACAATGGGGCTCCGACGAGGAGGCCCGGCACCGGCGGGATTATCGCAAGCGGGAATTCGACATTTGCCTCCGCTTCTGCGAACTTTCACGATGAAAGAGAGCTGGAGGGCAGGCAATGCGGGATATTCTTGAGAAGCTGGAAGAGCGCCGCGCCAATGCGCGGCTGGGGGGCGGACAGAAGCGCATCGAGGCCCAGCATGCCCGCGGCAAGCTGACGGCGCGCGAGCGCATCGATCTTCTGATGGATCCCGGCTCGTTCGAGGAGTTCGACATGTTCGTCGAACATCGCTGCATCGATTTCGACATGGAGAAATCGAAGATCCCGGGCGATGGCGTCGTTACCGGCTGGGGCACGATCAATGGCCGCATCGTCTATGTCTTTGCCAAGGATTTTACCGTATTCGGCGGCTCATTGTCGGAAGCGCATGCCCGCAAGATCACCAAGATCCAGGACATGGCGGTGCAGAACCGGGCGCCGATCATCGGGCTCTTCGATGCCGGCGGTGCCCGCATCCAGGAAGGTGTCGCGGCCCTCGGCGGCTATGGCGAGGTCTTCCAGCGCAATGTCCTTTCCTCGGGCGTCATCCCGCAGATATCGGTGATCATGGGACCCTGCGCCGGAGGCGATGTCTATTCACCTGCGATGACCGATTTCATCTTCATGGTACGCGACACGAGCTACATGTTCGTGACCGGGCCCGATGTGGTGAAGACGGTCACCAACGAGACGGTGACGGCTGAGGAACTGGGCGGCGCCTCGGTGCACACGACCCGCTCATCGATCGCCGACAAGGCCTATGACAATGATGTCGAGGCGCTCCTGCAGATGCGCCGCTTCATCGATTTCCTGCCATCCTCCAACACAGCACCCATCCCGGAGCTTCCGAGCTTCGATGATGGCGAGCGCCTCGACATGTCGCTCGACACGCTCATCCCGCGCAATCCGAACCAGCCTTACGACATGAAGGAGCTGATCCAGAAAGTCGCCGACGAGGCGGATTTCTTCGAGATCCAGGAGAGTTTCGCCCGCAATATCATCACCGGCTTCGCCCGCATGGAAGGACGCACCGTCGGCATCGTCGCCAACCAGCC
>VAZZ01000285.1 GCA_005884715.1 Alphaproteobacteria bacterium
ACCATACCGCGCCCTGGTCGATCTGCAGATGAGCGAGGGCTGCGCCGACGATACGCGTTGCTCCCCAGGCACACAGAACGGAAAAGCCTGCGAACAGCAATGCTGCCAGAGAAAGCCCGTCCGAGCGGCGCGGGAGAGCGGGCAAGGCCTCGCCCACTCTCTCTTTCGTCACGATATCGGTCACCGGATGCTAAACCTGATCAGGGGTTGAAATACGGAACCTTGGCCGGATCCTTGCCCCAGACGGCGGCCAGATATTTGCCCCCGAGTTTCGACATGGTGCCGTCATCGATGATCGACTTGATGATCTTGTCGAGCGTTGCATTGTTGGCGCCGCCCTTCGGATAGATGGCGCCATAGGTCTCTCCGGTCTTGTACTGGCCGGCGACTACATGCTTGCCGTTGGTCTTTACTTCCTCGGCCAGCACGATCGACGTATCGGTGATGGCGGCATCGATCTGGCCGGCGGCAAGGGCGGTGAACATGTCACCCTGGTCGGGATAGACCTGGACCAGGTTGGCCGGCATCTTCAGCACATCGCTCACAAAGGCTGCCCCTGTCGTCGCCTGCTGCACGCCGACGGTCTTCTCCTTGATGGTCTTCTCATCGACGGGCGTGTCGGCGCGGGCGAGAACGCCGATATCCGAGTTGAAATAGGGTATCGAGAAATCGACGACCTCCTTGCGTTCGTTGGTGATCGAGATTTCCGAAAGCGCCAGATCGAAATCGGTAGTCTGGCCGGTGACCAGCGGATCCCAACCGACATTGATCAGCTCGAACTTGTCATAGCCGGCCCGCCAGGCGATTTCGGCCGCCAGACAATATTCCATGCCGTCCTTGATCGATTCCGGTGTGTCGCCATTCCACCAGATGGGTGCGGGCAGCGAGACCTCGACGGTGAATTGCCCGGCCTTGGCGGGACTGGTGATCGGGATCGATCCCTTCTCTCCCGAGACTTCGCAATTGCCGATCATATTCGCCGCCGCGGCCGGCACAGAGAATAGGGCCAGCGCGGCTAGTGCCGCGGCGGCCAGAAAGCTCCTTTTGTCTAATTTCATCACCTTCCTCCGTTTGATCGATTTATTTCAACTAGATCACGCCCGGAGGAGTTGGGCAAGATCACCCGGTCCAGCCGAGACCGGAGGCGATGCAGTTCATGGTCATGAGGAGCGGCGTCAGCGCTTTGTCCTTGTGGCGTCCGGCGCGGGCATCCTTCAGAAGATCGACCTGCCAGCGATTGGCCTGGTCGATCATCGGGCGTACCCGATCGAAACGGCGGCGGAAGCCGGGAAACCTCGCACATAGCCCGCCGGCGCCTGAAAGCTGCAGCACCCTGTCCTTGGTCAAGGCGTGTTCTGCCTGAACGCAGCCCAGAATTTGCTTCGCCGCAGTCCGATCGGGCACCAGTCCCGCATAAACTGCCGCGATATCCATGTCGGCCAGATAGAGCGATTTCTCGACTTCATCGATGGCGAGCCTGAATCCGCGCGAGCGGACGAACATGTCCTTCAAGAGCGCCAGACCCTCATCGCCATGATAGGCGACATAACTGTCTAGCGCCGAGCCCAGACCATACCAGCCGGTGAGTACATGCCGGTTCTGACTCCAGGCGAATACCCAAGGAATGGCGCGCAGATCCTCGACCCCTTTGGCGCCGAAGCGGCGCGCCGGCCGCGATCCCATTTTCAACAAGGACAATTCTTCGACCGGGCTTGCCGCCTGAAAATAATCGATGAGGCCCGGATCCTCAGCGAGGCGACGATAGGTCTTGAATGAAACCGAGGAGATAGCCTCGACCGCGGACTGATGCTCCGGCACCAGACGCAGTTCGCTCTCCTTCGCCGATTTCAGAGTGTGCACCAAGACGCTCGAGGCCAGGACCTCGAGCTGATAGAGAGCGGTACCGCGATTGGCGAATTTCGACGACACTACTTCGCCCTGCTCGGTGACGCGCATGCGCCCGCTGATCGTTCCCGCCGGCTGCGCCGCAATCGCGCGACCGGTCGGCGCCCCGCCTCTGCTCACCGAGCCGCCGCGGCCATGGAAGAAGCTGATCTCGATGCCCGCCACGCGGGCAACCTGAACGAGGCGACGCTGCGTCTCATAGAGTTCGAAACTGGCGCAGAAGAAGCCGCCATCCTTGTTGGAATCCGAATAGCCGAGCATGATTTCCTGGCGGCCGCCGAGAGATTTGACGGTCCGGCGAACCATCGCGATCTTGAACAGTTCGTCCATGATGCCGGGCGCGCGCTGCAGGTCTTCGATGGTCTCGAACAACGGGACGATGGCGAGCCGGCAACTTTCGCGCGACGTGGCGTCGGTGAACAGGCCACAATACTTGGCCAGAAGATAGAGCCCGAGAATATCGGTGGCGCTCCTCGTCATCGACAGCACGAAGGCGCCCGTCGCCTTGCTGTCGGAACCCTCGAGCGATGAGCGGATGAGGCCCAAAAGATCGAGCGTCTCACGCGCTTCTTCGGAAAGTCCCTGGAACAGCGGCAGGAAGCCCATCGGACGTTTGAGCTCGCTCGCCACCCACTTGGCCCAGTCGAGTGAATCCGGTTTTGGCGGCCCGCGCTTGGCGGTCGGGTTGAACTTCTGCCAGAGCTCCGCCAGCACGCGATTGGTGACGGTGGTGTTCTGCCGCATATCGAGGCTCACAGTGCGGAAACCGAATATCTCGACCTCCCAGCGCACCGGCCGCACCGTATAAGCGGCAATCGATGTCGCACGCATGGCCGCCAAAGCGCGCTCGGCATGATGGATCGCTTCGGCGAGTTCGTCCGGACCTGCGAAAGCTTTGCGGTTCGGAAAGCCCGAGGGATTTCCGGTCGCGACGAGACGGGCCCTGAGCGCTGCAAAATACTGACGGAACGGCTCGCCAGGATTGCGGCTGGCCAGGCTTTCATCGCCGGCATTGGCAATCTCGCGCAGCACGCGTGCCCGAAATGCTTCCGGCACGTCGGCTTCCCGCTCGGAAACCGAAACGGTCTGCGCCAGATATTCGAGCCGCTTGTCAAGGCGCTCGACCGCGGCCCTGGCATTCTCGCGCAAGGCCCAGCGTGTCGTCGCCACCGTCACATAGGGATTGCCGTCGCGGTCACCACCGATCCATGAATAGAACCGGACCGGCGGGCGCACGCGGATCGGCTGTTCGGGATAGTGGCGCGCCAATGCTCCTTCGAGCAATTCGCAAAGCTGCGGCGTGCGCTCGAACAAGGTCTCGCGGAAGAAATGCAAGCCCCAGGCGACTTCCGCCTCGACGGTCGGCTTTTCGAGCCTGATCTCGCCGGTCATCCACAGAAGATCGATATCGTTGCGCAATTGCCGGGTGAGCGCTTCGCGCTCGCGCGGCGTCCAGCGCGGGCTTTCGAGGTCATAAAGGCGCAGATAGATGCGTCGATGGATCTCGAGCACGGTCACCCGTTTGGCTTCGGTCGGATGGGCGGTGATGGTGGGACCGGCTTCCGCCGTCTCGAGCGCTTCGGCCACCGCCTCCCCCGTGGCACCCGCCGCGGCGATGGTCGAGAAAGCATTGAAGAAGGAACCCAGTATCTGGTCGTTGCCGCCCATCGTCTCGAGCCGGCGCCTGGACCGCATGGCGGCATTTTCTTCTGCAATATTAAGAAGCTGCAGCCAGATTCCGATGACCTGAAGCGCCGGAGCGATGAGGTCGGGCTTGATCGATCGGGCATCTTCGGGATTGTCGATGATGGCAAGGACACGCGGCGCCCGCTCGCGGATCACGCGGCGCAGCAGGTCGCGCAAGAGGACGGTGATCTCGTCCACATAACCGCCATCCACGGGCAAAATATGCCGAGACGTATCTGCCATTTGCCCTCACCTTCCGAGTGGTCATTGTGCGCTGCACCAAAGAAATGACAAGAGATCAGATTGCGGCTAAACAGCCCGCCCATGTTGCACGTCAATGGACTCACCTACCGCATTGCCGGGCGCCTTTTGCTCGAGGATGCCTCCGTTGCCATACCGGCCGGCCACAAGGTCGGCCTGGTGGGCCGCAATGGCGTGGGCAAATCGACCCTGCTGCATCTGGTCCTGGGCGATCTCCAATCCGAATCCGGAACAGTCGGCATGCCGCGCAATGCCCGCATCGGCACGGTGGCGCAGGAAGCTCCCGGCGGTGATGACACGCTGCTCGATACCGTGCTGGCGGCGGATGTGGAACGAGCCCATCTCCTCGATGAATCCGAAACCGCGCACGACCCCCACCGCATCGCCGAAATCCAGCTCCGTCTCGCCGATATCGATGCTCATTCAGCACCGGCGCGCGCTGCCACGATCCTGTCTGGGCTCGGCTTCTCGGAAGAGACGCAGGCCGGCCCCTGCTCGGCTCTCTCCGGCGGCTGGCGCATGCGCGTGGCGCTCGCCGCCGCCCTCTTTGCTTCGCCCGATGTGCTTCTCCTCGATGAGCCCACCAACTATCTCGATCTCGAAGGCACGATCTGGCTCAAGAGCTTCATCCGCTCCTATCCGCATACGATCCTGATGGTGAGCCACGACCGCGATCTTCTCAATGACGCGGTGGGCGCGATCCTGCATCTCGAGCGTGGCAAGCTCACCCTCTATCAGGGCAATTACGATTCCTTCGAGCGGCAAAGGCGTGAGCAGCAGGCTCTAACCCTAAAGCTCAAGAAGAAGCAGGAAGACCAGCGCAAGCATATGGAGGCCTTCGTCGAGCGCTTCCGCTACAAGGCCTCGAAGGCGCGCCAGGCACAAAGCCGCATCAAGGCTCTGGCCAAGCTCGAACCGATTGCCGATGTGATCGAGGATCGCGTCGCCCCTTTCCATTTCCCCGATCCGCCGAAGCCGCTCGCTCCGCCGCTGGTGCGCTGGGACAATGCGTCGGTCGGCTATGTCGAAGGCAAGCCGATCCTGCGCAACATCACGCTGAGGCTTGATCCTGACGATCGCATCGCGCTCCTCGGATCGAACGGCAACGGCAAGTCGACCTTCGCGAAACTCCTGTGCGGAAAGCTCCAGGCGTCGAGCGGAGAAATGAAGCACCCGCCGCGGCTCACGGTCGGCTATTTCGCCCAGCACCAGCTCGATGAATTGTCGGGCGAACGCACGCCCTATGATTATTTCACCGATCTGATGCCGGAAAACACCCAGTCGCAAAGGCGCGCCAGGCTCGGTTCCTATGGCTTCGGCGCGTCACTTGCCGATTCTAAATGCAAGACGTTGTCGGGCGGTGAGAAAGCCCGGTTGCTGTTTGCGCTCGCCGCCTTCCATGCGCCGCATATCCTGGTGCTCGACGAGCCGACCAACCATCTCGACGTCGATTCACGCGAAGCCTTGATCCTTGCGATCAACGACTATGAGGGTGCTGTCATCCTCATCAGCCATGACCGCCACATCATCGAGACCTGCGCCGATCGCCTGTGGCTGGTCGCCAATGGTTCGGTGAAGCCCTTCGACGGCGACATGGACGACTATACCGATTTCATTCTCGGCCGGGCGCCGCAGAAGCGGGAAACTGTCCCGCCGCCAGCACCGATCAGGGTGACGCCCCCGCAGCATGTCAAAGCCAATCCGGCGACGGTTAAGAAAAAGATTCAGGAAATCGGTCTTAAGATGACGAAAATACAAGAAAAAATCGAAGTACTTGACCGCGCCTTGCAGGACAATCAGCTCTATATCGCAGATCCAAAGAAGGCCTCGGACTTCGCCACCTTGCGGGCGAAGCTTGGCCGCGACCTCGAAGTTCAGGAAACCGCCTGCCATCTATACCAGCGCGAAAACACCGCTTGGTCCTCCCGTCGCGCCTTCGATCTTGGGGCCGCCGACGACGATAGTAGCACCCTTTTCCGGCAGCTGGCCCAGATTGGCCGCCCCTTCCAGGCCCCAGCGCCCAGCCGGCAGCCAGCGGTAATGCGTCGCGAAATCTCTGGAGGCCCCGTAGTCGAGCGACAATGTATCGACGACGATGCCGACGACTTTGCGCTCAAGCAATAGGGCGGCCGCATCCGGATGGAAGCCCGGAAAATGCATTACGCCCGCG
>VAZZ01000037.1 GCA_005884715.1 Alphaproteobacteria bacterium
CGCCTACATGCCGACATTCGTGCAGCGCTATGCCGGCCTCGGCCCTGCCGCGGCCCTGTGGTCGAATACTGCCGGACTGTTCCTGATTATGATCACGATCCCGCTCTTCGGCGCTTTGTCCGACCGGGTCGGCCGCAAGCCGCTTATGCTCGCGTCCTGCCTTTTCTTCATCGTGGCAAGCTATCCCATATTCGCGTTCCTGCAAGGCCCTGCCTCGCTTGCTGCGGTCGTTACAATTCAGCTACTGATCGGACTTGCAATTTCGCTTTACTGCGGAGCGCTGCCTTCTGCGATCGCGGAACTCTTCGAGACCCGCAGGCGCACCACCCCGCTCTCCCTGGCCAATGGCACGGCAGTCGCAATTTTCGGGGGATTTGCGCCATATATCGCGACATGGCTGATTGATCGGACAGGCTCGCCGATCTCACCAACCTACTATGTGATCGCCGCCGCCCTCATATCGCTCATTGCCGTCCTCAGCGTGCCGGAAACCGCCGGCACAGAACTCGCTTGAAGCATTGCCCTCTCAGTGTATGGCCAGCGCCAGCTCCGCATCGGCGATGGCATAGCGGACATAGCGATAGTCGCGGATGAAGCTGATGCGGCCGCCCTGCCATTCGAGCCACATCATGTAGCTGGGCTTCGGATCGGCGGGATCGGCGAAGACCGCGATCACCTCCCGGCCCTCGAGCCAGGCGGGCGCCAGCCTGAGCCCATCGACCTTGGCGTAGATCGAGAAGAACATGCCGACATCGGCCGAGCCGATGCGCAGCGGGTGCGAGGACTGGATGAGCTTGACATCATCGGCGAGCAGTGCCCGCAATCCATCCCAATTCTGCTGGTTGAAAAGTGCGACATAGCGTGCCACTGCAGGCGATGCGGGCTTTGCCTCAGGAGCCAAGCGAGCTTGCCCGTTGATTTCGCGAAGCCGGGCGCGCCCGCGCGCCAGATGGCCCTTCACCGCATCGACAGTCAGATCGAGGAGAGCGGCGATGTCGATCAGCGTTTCGCCGAGCACGTCCTTCAGGATGACAACGCTGCGCTGGAGGATGGGAAGCTCCACGAAGCGCGACACCGCGGTCCTGACCGCCTCATGGCGCATCAGCATCTCCACGGGATCGGGGCTCGCCTCATCGGCGATGTCTGCGGCGGCATCGATCGGCTCGGCCATGCGCACAGCTCGGGCGCGAAGCAGATCGAGGGCGCGGTTGTGGGCGATGCGGAACAGCCAGGGACGCAGTGGCGGCGTCTCCTCCCGGTCCTGCAGTGCCACGAATGCCCTGACCAGTGTGTCCTGTACGACGTCCTCGCCCTCGATGACCGATCCCATGAGACGGGCGCAATAGCGGTGCAGTTCGGGCCGAAGCTCATTGGCCCCGGCGATGAGACCCGCCAGGCGTTCATCGTTCTGGGTTGGCCGTTCCCTGCTCACGCCGCTGCTTCCTCGATGATCGTGATTCCGGTGTCGCCCTTGAGGCCGAAAGCGAGCGCTTGAGCATATTTCGGGTCGTCCAGCACGGAAACAATCTTCTCGCCGAAGTCGCGGGGTGGCATCGGGGCGCCAAAGCGCTCCACGAACGCCTCAGGCGTGATTGCGGCCGCCCGTGCATAGGAGCTGGCGCCCGCATCGCCCGTCCCGGTACCGAGAACCATCTGGCGCGGCACGATCACCTGGAAGCGGATTCCGAGGTGCCTCTGCTGCGAGATGGCGTTGGCATATTTGGCCATGAGCCAGAGCATGCGCTTGGCGCCGGCATAGCCGCCCGACATCGGCGATCCATCGAGAGCAGCGCCACTCGATCCCACGAGGACGCGACTTTCAGGCTTGAGCGGCAGGTTGAGCGCCGCCTGGAGCCAATAGAGCCCGGCCTTTACGTCGCTCTCCCATGGCGCTGTGAAATCCGCCCAGCTCATCTGATCCAGCCGGCCCATCCGCGGCGGCATGCCGGCGTTCAGCACCAGGATGTCCGGGTGGACCTCAGCAAGGATGCGCTGCGCGGCGGTCTCCTCCGTCACGTCGGCCGAAATTGTGGCGGCGCCCAGCCGGGTTGCGACGGAGGCGAGCGCATCGGCGTCGCGAGCAACGACTGTGACCCGCGCGCCATGCGCGACCAGGGCTTCGACGAGTCCCAGGCCAAGACCACGGCTTCCGCCGGTGACGACGACATTCTTATCTTTGAGGCTCATGAGTTATGCTCCGCTATCTCTATTCTAGATGGTGCTAAGACGATTGAGACCCGGAAAAGGAGTCAATCAAAGCCGCGATAGAGCGGGATGCGAAAAAGTGGGCACCGGTTTTTCGCGAGAATCCCGCTCCAGAATATTAGAACCGATCACGTTTATGCGTTTGGATTGACTCAATCCGAACTCATCGTGATCTAGGGTTCTCACCCGAGCCGCACGATCTCAGCGCCCTCAAGCGCATAACGCGCGAAGCGGAAGTCGCGGATGGTGGACACGCCGCCATCGAGCCATTCCAGCAGAATGAAATAACTCGGCGGTCCCGCTTTGTCTTCGGGGTCATACCCATTCCAGCAGAATGAAATAACTCGGCGGTCCCGCTTTGTCTTCGGGGTCATACATCAGGACCGCCGCGCGGCCATCGACGATGCCCGGCGCGCAATGCCAATCTCGCACCAGCGAATAGCGGTAGAAATAAGAGCCCACCTGTGCCCGGCCCTTGGCCTCAAGGCGGGCGACGAGGTCGAGCTTCACATCCTCGGCGAGCATCGCGCGGATGGCGTCGAAATCGCGATCATTGAAGAGCCCGACATAGTCCAAAAGCCGCGCGTGCTCGGCATCCGCCAAAGCGGGTGGCGCGATATCGTCAGGCACGCCCGCCAATTCCTGCAGACAGGCGCGGCCGCGCTGCAGCGCTGCTTTCACCGCTGGAAGGCTCGTGCCCAAAATCTGGCTGAGCTCCAGCATAGAATGGCCGAGCACATCGCGCAGGATCACGGCGCTGCGTTGCGCCGGCGGCAGTCGCATGAAGCTGCGCAGGTTCAGGGCGGCGATCTGGCGCAAATGGACGCTCTCATCCGCGTTGGCGAACATCTCCACATCCTCATCGGCAAAGATCCCGGTTTCGCGCATATAGCGATGCAGGAAATCCTGTGCTGCATTGTGGGTGATGCGAAAGAGCCAGGCTTGCGGATCGGCGAGCGGCCCCGTCTCAGGCATTGCTTCCAGCGCCTTCAGCAAAGCCTGCTGAACGACGTCCTCGCCGTCGATCGCCGAGCCTGTCATGCGGGCGCAGTAGCGATGCAGCTTGGGGCGCAACTCCAAGGCCAGGCGGTTGAAGGCATCGGGGTCGAGCCTGGTCGGCGACGGTGCGGCCGGCGGATTTTGCGGCAAGATCGAATTTGCTTTCCGGCACTATGCGCTTTTCTTGGGCGGCAGGTAAAGCCCGGCAAAAACACCCGCAAAGGACAGCATTGCAGCTACCCCATTGGCAGCGACGAACCCATCGGTAAAGGCATGCGGGCTCGCGCGGCTGCCGAAATGGGCGAAAGCCGCGACCGCGAGTGCGACGCCGAAGGCGGCGCCGAGCTGGCGCAGCATCGAGAGCGTGCCCGAGGCTTTGCCGATATCGGCAGGCGCCACCGCATTGACCACGGCCTTCTGCGCGAGCGGTGCGGCAACCGCAAAGCCTGCGCCCGCCAATATCATGGGCGCGATCATCGCGGCATAGACCATATCGGGATCAGCGATGACAGCAAGCCAGACAAGACCGACGCCATGCGCCAGAAGACCGAGAACGATGACGGTGGTCGCACCGAAGCGTTCCGCGAGCGCGCTTGCGCTCGGTGCCGCGAGAACGAGCGCCACGCCCCAGGGCAGCAAATGCAAGCCGGCAAGAAGCGCGTCCTGTTCAAGCGCCACTTGCTGAAATTGCGCCATGAAGAAGATCGCGCTCATCAAGGCAGCAGGGAGCAGGAACATTGTGGCATTGCCGGCGGCAAACGCCCTGATGGCAAACAACCGCATCGGGATCATCGGCTGCGCCCTGCGCAATTCCCATGCGACGAAGGCAATTATCAGCAATGCGCTGAGGCCAAGCGCTGAGATGATCTCGCCACTCGTCCAACCCACGCTGTTGCCGCGCACCAGACCCCAGACAAGGCCGAACGCCCCGCCCGTGATCAGCGAAACGCCGCCGAAATCGATTGCGCTTTTCGGCCCGAAAGTTTCCGGCAGGCGCAGGAGGCTGGCACCAATGGCGACAAGGCCGAACGGCAGATTGAGCCAGAACACCCATGGCCACGCCAGGCCATAGGTCACAGCACCGCCGACGACGGGGCCGATGACGGTCGAAAGTGCTGTAACACTCGAATAGATGCCCAGCGCCCAGCCGCGCCGCTCCGGCGCAAAGGCGGCGCTGATCTGCGCCAGCGCCAGCGGCATCAAGGCGGCGGCACCCGCACCTTGCACTGCGCGCGCCCAGATCAACAGGCCGATGGTCGGTGCGAGCGCGCAGGCAGCGGAGGCCAGGGTGAACAGCGCAAGCCCGGCAATGAAGATGCGCCGGCGTCCGAAGCGATCGCCGAGCGCCGATGCCGGCATCAACAGCACCGCGAAGGTGAGCACATAGGCATTCACCGTCCATTCGAGCTGCTCGATCGAGGCGGCGAAGTCGCGCCCGATCTCATTGAGCGCAGTGGAGATGACGAGCGAATCCAGTGCCACCATCAGGGATGCAATGGAGGTGAGCGCCAGCACCCAATATTGCGCAGCACTTTGGCTTTCGCCTGCCTGGGTTTCGGTTATCTTGGAAAACCGCTCTGCGACGCTCATGACTGCACCCTTTTGATGTTGATCGGCAAAAGGGCGATAGGCTTTTCATGGCACCATCCCTCCGCGCCTCCAAAGACTCTCGGCCCCGGGCAAAAGGACCGGTAGGGCCAG
>VAZZ01000286.1 GCA_005884715.1 Alphaproteobacteria bacterium
TGCCGATGGCGCCCAAGGCATAGATCGAGCCCAAGGCCAGACCGGGGACCAGATAGAAATTGATGAACTCGATCATGAGTCGGAGCCGATAGAAGAAGCGAACCCAAAGGCCGTATGAGGGCTCTTTCGTGCAATGTGACTAATCTCAACCCGTATCCCTTGCGGAGACAAAGAGCCCTCACCCGCCCTTCGGGCACCCTCTCCCATTGCTTCGCAACGGGCGAGGGGGGAGCTTTGGGTCAGCTTGAAGAGGTCCTGCGTCATGAGGGGCGCGTTCCCCCGAGGAAGGAGCGGCGGATCTCGTCACTGGCGAGAAGATTGGCGCCGGTGTCGGATGCGAAATTGCGGCCATTGACCAGCACATAGGCCCGATCAGCTATGCTCAAGGCCTGCCTGGCATTCTGCTCAACCATCAAGATGGTGACGCCGGCTTTGCGGATATTGAGGATCAGATCGAAAATACGCTCCAGATAAGCGGGCGAAAGGCCGGCGGTCGGCTCATCGAGCAGCAGCAGCAGGGGCTCGCTCATCAAAGCGCGGCCAAGCGTCACCATCTGGCGCTGGCCGCCCGACAACTCGCCCGCCGGCTGGTCGAGTTTCTGTTCGAGATCGGGGAAGAGAGTCAGCACCTTTGCCTCGACTTCCGCTCGGTTGCGCGGTGGGGCCGCATAGGTGCCGATATCGAGATTCTCCCTGACGGTGAGCGAAGGGAAGATATTCCGGTTCTGCGGCACCGCGGCAATGCCCATCGGCACCAGCTTCTGGGTGGCGATCCCCGTGATCTCCTTGTCGGTGAAACGGATCGATCCGGAAATGATGCTGGTGAGCGCGAAGACCGATTTGAGGACCGTCGACTTGCCGGCACCGTTGGGCCCGATGACGACGATGATCTCGCCCGGCGCCACTGTGAGATTGATATTGTCGATGATCGGCAGGCCGCCATAGCCGGCAGTCAGGCCATCGATGGTGAGGAGGGCGCTCACGTGCCGACCTCATATTTGCCACCGCCGAAATAGGCTTCGATGACGCGCTCATCATTGCGCACCTCATCGACCGTGCCGCGGGTCAGGACCTTGCCTTGCGCCATCACGATGACATCGCCGCAGAGACGCGAGACATAGTCGAGATCATGTTCGATAAGGCAGAAAGTGTAGCCGCGCTCGGCATTGAGGCGCTTGATCTTCTCGGCGAGTTCGAGAAGCTTCTTCTGGCCACCCGACAGATTGCCGGCCTTCTCATTCCTGACATGGGAGAGTTCGAGAAAATCGAGGGTGTCGCGGGCGCGCTCGAAGACGGCGCGTTCTTCGCTGGCGAACAGGCTGCGGCGCAGCACGGCATTGAACGCGCTCTCGCCCCGGCTGGTTTCGCCGGCGACCATCAGGTTCTCGAGAACGGTCAAGGCGCCAAATTCATGCGGGATCTGGAAGGTGCGGGCCAGCCCCAAGCGGGCGCGCTCATGAGGGGGAAGCGTGGTTATGTCCTTGCCTTCAAGCAGCACGCGGCCGGAAGTCGGGAACAGACGGCCGGCGATGATATTGAAGAGCGTCGTTTTGCCGGCGCCATTGGGTCCGATGAGACCGGTGATCTCGCCCTTGGCGATGGCAAAGCTGACATCATCGACGGCATGGAGGCCGCCAAAGCGCATGATGATGTTTTCGAGAGTGATCACGAGCCGTCTTGATCCGAGTTCCCCTCTCCCCCGCAGGAGAGAGGGTAGGGTGAGGGGGAGCCGAGCGTGCAGCTTCGATAAATGATGTGGAGCCGGTTGCGTCCGGTTCCCCCTCACCTTCCCAATGCTGCGCATCGGGCCCTGCCTCTCCCCCGGAGGGGGAGAGGGGATTGCTGCGCTTACTTGTAGATAGCGATCTGCTTGTAGGTCGTCCCGTCGACGATGAACTTGCCGATAAAGCCCGTCACATCGCCATTGGCGTCGAACTCGTAGGAGCCGCCGGCCCCTTCATAGTTGATGTCCTTGCCGGCCTTGATGAGCTCCTTGGCCTTGGCCCATTCGCCGGGACCGATGACTTCGCCGGGTGCTGATGCCACATCGCGCAGCGCCTTGATCATCTTGGTCTTGTCGGCTGAGCCCGCTTTCTCGACCGCGAGGGCGGCTAGGAAGGTCGCATCATAGGTCTGATCGACGAAAGGCTTGTCCGCCCCTTCCTTGTATTCGGCGTTGAACGCCGCATGAAGCTTGGCTGAGGCTTCGTTCTTGTCGGGCGAGGTCGGGGCCGTGAAGAACGAATCCTTCAGAGCATCCGCCCCCACTTCCTTGATGAGCTCATCATCGCGCAGGCCGTCGGTGCCGATGAAGCGTGAGAAGAAGCCGCCCTCGATCGCCTGCTTGACGATCTTGGAGCCCGAGCCTGAGGCATAAGCGATGACCACGAGCGCATCCGGCTTGTGCTTGGCCAGCGTCGCGATCTCGGAGCGATAGGAGTTCTTCTTGTCCTCATGCTTCTCGAAGGCGGTGACCTTGCCGCCGGCCTTCTTGAAGGCGGCGTTGAAGGTATTGGCGATGCCGACGCCATAGTCGTTGTTCACATAGGTGATGGCGACTTTCTTGATGCCTTCGTCGAGGACGACTTTGGCGAGCACATCGCCCTGATAGTTGTCGCTGGGCACCAGCCTGAAGAGATGATCGCCGTCCTTCATGCCGGTCATGGCGGGCGAGGTGGCGGTCGGGATGGTCACCGCAGTCGCGGCCGCGATGGTCGAGCCCGAAGCGAGTGCTCCCATGATGATCGGCACGTTCTCGACATTGACGAGCTTGGTCGCGGCGTCCACCGCGGGCTGTGAGGCCGCCTGGCTGTCGCCGACCACGAGCACGGCCTTGCCGTCGAGCAGGCCCCCGCCGTCATTCACATTCTTGATGGCGAAATTGGCGGCATTCATCAAAGGCGGTATGAAGCTCGCCAGAGGACCGGTCACGTCCATCAGCGCGCCGATCTTCGTGTCGGCGGCATGAGCTATAGCCGTCCCCGCAAGCAAGCCCGCAAGGGCCGCCATCACAACCGATTTCCTCATTTATTTCCTCCCTGGTTTATAGGTTTGCGCATACTACTTTGGCAGTCATGAGCCTGTCAGCTCATTTCAGGAACTCTTCGAACAGCCGGATCAGGAGCTCGTTTTCGGCCCGGTTTCCCAGCCCAATGCGGCTCCAATTGGCAAAGCCCGGCTCGCCAACCGGGCGCAACCAGATACCCGCTTCGCGCATGGCGAAATCGATGAATTTCGCCGCCGTTTTCGCCTCTTCTTCGGGAAAACGGGCGAGCAGGAAATTGCCGAAGCCCGGTACAAAATCGAGGCCAAGTCGGGTGAAGTGTTTCGCCATGAAGGCCCGCTCCGCCGCCGTCTCGGCGATCACCCGGTCGATGAAGACCTGATCCTGGACGGCGGCGGCGGCCGCGGCCTGGGCAATGGCGTTGATATTGCCGACGCCTCGCAACAGATTGAGGCCGGGGGTCATCCAGTCAGGAGCAAGCGCCCAGCCGACCCGCAAGGCGGCAAGGCCATAGGCTTTCGAGAAAGTGCGGGTGATGACGATATTGGGCCTTTCCCCGCCATAGCGCATGAGACGGGCGAGGTCGCCGCGCTCGATATATTCGCCATAGGCCAGGTCGAGCACCAGGACGACATGCGGCGGCAGTTTCTCATGCAGCCGGATGACGTCGTCTATGGGCAGAAGCGTGCCGGTCGGATTGTTGGGGACGGCGATGAAGATCGGCTTCGTCCTGTCACCGACGAGCTTCAGGAGGGCATCGACATCGGTGATGAAATCCTGCTCGGCGGCGCGCAGAAGCTCGGCGCC
>VAZZ01000287.1 GCA_005884715.1 Alphaproteobacteria bacterium
CTCCCTGATCATGCTGGCGGCGATCTGCCTGTGTCTTGCGGCGCTGGCCGCGGCATTGCCGCCGACCGATCCTTCGTTGTTGTCGAACGATCCGATCTCGCGCGGCACCTACAGCAAGCGCCTGCTGTCGCTCTCGCTCGACCGCGGCCCCCGTCTGCTGCTTCTTTCCTATTTCTGCTGGTCGATCGGGATGTATATCTTCCTCGGACTCTATCCGAGCTGGCTGGTGCAGCACGGGCTTTCTCACGAGAACGCGGGAAAGATCGGCCTGTTGCTCCTTCTAGGCGAAATCGGCGGTCTCCTGGGGGCGCTTCTTTCCGGACGGCTCGCTGCGGCCTTCGCGCATCCCCTCCTTGCCTGCGCAATGGCATCGCTAGGCATCACGATCATCATTCTGGCCATTCCCCGTTCGGAACGGAGCTCCCGTTCTTTCAAGCGCTTTTCTACGGAGGCTTCTCCTTCGGACGCGACCTGATGCTGGCCTTGATCCTGGGTAGTGCCATGCTTCTCGTTCCCGCCCAGCAGCGCGGCAGCCTGAACGCGACGCTCAACGCCGTCTACCAGACCGGCGCCACTCTTGGGGCGATAGCGAGCGCCTGGCTCTATGGCTTTCGCGCCGACTTCATCGCAAATGCTGTCGGTTCAGCCGCCATGTTTGCGGCCTCGGCATTCATGCTGTGGAGCATAACGAAAAATCCTGAGAGCCGGATCAGGCGCTGTTCTTGTGCTCGTGCAGGAAGCGGGCAATCCGCTGCTTGAGTTCGAACTGGCGGGCCGGATCGCTCACCGATGCCGCATCCGCGAAAAGATTCCGCTGAATGTCGGTTGGAAGATCGTTCCACTGCATGATCACCGCCGCGCCGAGGCATTCCAGGATGTGCTCTTCATGCTTGCCCAGCGGCGTGTCCGGCTTCGACGGTGAGCCTGTGGCGCCGCCCTCATTGTCCCAGCGGCCAAGGGCCTTCGTCAGGTCGTAGAAATTCCTCGTCGCGGGTTTCGTTTCAGCCATGCGAGCATTCTAGCGCCAATGCCGGTCTATTCCAACCAAGGCGACGACCTTTGCTGATTTTCCTTGCCGAGCGTTACTGATGATACCATTTTGAGGGGATGCGCTGGCACTCTGGTGCCTCAAGTGCCAGAATGGAGTGATCCGTAATTTTCATTCAAGGAGGAAACGACCATGGCCGCCAAAGATGTCAGATTCTCCGCCGATGCCCGCGAGCGCATGCTGCGCGGTGTCGACATTCTAGCCGACGCAGTCAAGATCACCCTTGGCCCAAAAGGCCGCAATGTCGTGATGGATAAATCCTACGGCGCGCCGCGCACCACCAAGGATGGCGTCACCGTCGCCAAGGAGATCGAACTTGAAGACAAGTTCGAGAATATGGGCGCCCAGATGCTGCGCGAAGTTGCGTCCAAGACGAGCGACATGGCCGGAGACGGCACCACGACAGCAACCGTGCTCGCCCAGTCGATCGTTCGCGAAGGCGTTAAGGCGGTTGCCGCCGGCATGAATCCGATGGATCTCAAGCGCGGCGTCGAAATGGCCGTGACCGCCGCCGTCGAAGACCTGAAGAAGCGATCGAAGAAGATAAAATCCTCCGATGAGATCGCGCAAGTCGGCACCATCTCCGCCAATGGCGAGGCCGAGATCGGACAGATGATTGCCAAAGCGATGGAGAAGGTCGGCAATGACGGCGTCATTACCGTTGAGGAAGCCAAGGGCATGGACACCGAGCTCGACATTGTCGAGGGCATGGAGTTCGATCGCGGCTATCTATCGCCCTATTTCATCACCAATGCCGACAAAATGACTGTCGAGTTCGAAGACCCCTATATTCTCCTGCACGAAAAGAAACTTTCCAG
>VAZZ01000288.1 GCA_005884715.1 Alphaproteobacteria bacterium
AATCTGCATCATTTTGCGCATTTGATCCTTGAAAACATGGCCGACAGCTGTTCCATGATGCGGGATCGGGATTCCAAAAGAAACAGGCTGTGGAGAGAATGATGAAGGAAACGGTCTTTCTTGCCGAGATCAACTGGCCGGAATTCGAGCGCCGCATTGCCGAGGGTGCGGTCGTCTTCATACCGGTCGGTGCGACCGAGCAGCATGGGCGGCATATGCCGCTTGGTGTCGATGCCATCATCCCGGCGGCGATCTCGGCCGAAGTCGCCCGGCATTGTCATGGGCTTGTCGTGCCGCCGATTGCCTATGGCAATCGCTCACAGCCGCGCTCAGGCGGCGGCTCGGCCCGATGCTGCTGCGCGACATCATCACCGAGCTGTTCCGCCATGGCGCCAAGCGTCTTGTCGTGGTGAACGGCCATTACGAGAATATCTGGCCCTCGGTGGAAGCGATCGAGCTCGCCCTCGATCATATCGGGCGCGAGCGCACCGGCACGCTCAAGATCCTTCGCATCGATCACTGGGAACTGGTCTCTGCGCAAACGCTGGCGCGTGTCTTTCCCGACGGCTATCCCGGCATCGAGCTCGAACATGCGAGTGTCATCGAGACATCGATCATGCTGGCGCTCAGGCCCGAATTGGTCGATCTCGCCAAAGCCGCCCATGACGGGCCGGCGCGGTTCAAGCCCTATGACCGTTTTCCAGGCCCTGTCCGCGAAGTCCCGGCTTCAGGCGTCCTGTCCTTGACCAAGGGGTCATCCGCCGAAAAGGGACAATGGCTGCTGAGCGATGTCATTGAAGGCATCAAACGGGCTATATCCGAGGAGTTCATTTAGCGGAGAAGCTCATGCGTCTGTGGATCCGCGATCCGCTCGCCTGTCTTGCCGATGGCGCGGGTGGCGGCCTGGTCGTTGAAGACGGCAAGATCGCCGAGCTCGTGGCAATTGGCGCTAAGCCCGCCTTGCGAGTGGATGAGACATTCGATGCATGCCGGCATGTCGTCCTGCCCGGCCTCGTCAATGCCCATCATCATATGTATCAGACCCTGACGCGCGCCCATCCGCAAGCGATCAACAAGGAGCTCTTTCCCTGGCTCACGACGCTTTACGGTTATTGGTCGCGGCTGACGCCCGACGCGCATCGTCTGGCGACAAGGCTCGCGCTCACCGAGCTCCTGATGTCGGGCTGCACCGCGGCGGCGGACCATCACTATCTCTTCCCGGCGGGATGCGAGGAGGCGATCGACATTCAGGCCGATGAGGCGAGGAAGCTCGGCCTCAGGATGACGATCGGCCGCGGCTCCATGGATCTCTCTGTGCGCAATGGCGGCCTGCCGCCCGACAGTGTCGTCCAGGATCGCGACACCATCCTGGCCGACAGCGAAAGGGTGATCGGGTGCTATCATGAGAAGGGCGAAGGCGCCATGATCCAGATCGCTCTGGCGCCCTGCTCGCCTTTCTCGGTCAGCCGGGAATTGATCATCGAGACGGCGCTGCTGGCGCGCCGCCATGGCTGCCGGCTTCACACCCATATTGCCGAGACGAAGGACGAGACGGCCTATTGCGAGCATCATTTCGGCTGCCGCCCGGTGGACTATCTGGAGCAGACGGGCTGGCTCGCGCCCGATGTGTGGCTGGCGCATGGCATTCATTTCAACGACAGCGAGATCGGACGGCTTGGCCGGCACAAGCTGGCGGTGTGCCATTGCCCAACCTCGAATATGGTCCTGGCCTCGGGCCAGTGCCGCACGCGCGATCTCGAAAGAGCCGGCGTGGCGGTGGGCCTTGGCGTCGATGGCTCCGCCTCGAATGACAATTCCAATCTCATGGAGAGCGTGCGCCATGCGCTCATGGTCAATCGGCTGACCTATGATGCGACGATCAGCCATCTCGATGCGTTGCGCTGGGCGACGGAAGGCTCGGCCCGCTGCCTCGGCCGTGACGACATCGGCCGGATCGAACCGGGCCGCCAGGCCGACCTTGCCTTGTTCACGCTCGATGAGTTGCGCTTCTCCGGCGCCGGCGATCCGCTCGCCGCCCTCGTACTGTGCGGCGCCCATCGCGCCGACCGGGTCATGGTGGCCGGACAATGGCGGGTCATCGATGGGATGCCGCCAGGCATCGATATCGAGCGCCTGCGCCATGAGCATGGCGCGGTCGCCAGGCGCTTCGTCGATTAGAGCCTTTCTTGGTCAGTGGCCCGGCTTGCGCAGCATGGGTGATGGCGGCGGTGACGGGATCTGCAGATCCTTATAGTAAGGCAGCCTATCGACCCGCGCCTGGTAGGCGCCCTCTTTGCGCATCTTCTGGATGTGGCCCGCGATATCTTCCAGCCGGGCGAACCAGACATCGCCGGTTTTCAACATATAGTCGATCATCTTCTCGATCCTGAGCCAGCGCGACAGCCTGCCGCTCACAAAGGGATGCCAGACCCCGATCCACAATCCGCCGCCGGCGGTGCGCATCGCTTCGAACTCGGCCATGAAGCTTTCCATGGCGCGATCCGGCGACATGATCTGGAACATGTAGTTGAGATCGATCGAATGCACATAAGGCGGCCAGTCATCGAGCGCCCAGCTTGACGGCAGTTCGACGATCTCGCCCTTGCCGTTGTCGAGGATATAGGGAACGTCATCGCCCATCAGGGATGAGTCATAGAGGAAGCCTTCTTCCACCAGGAGATCGGTCGTGTTGATCGAATAATTATAGAGCGGCGAGCGGTTGCCGCGCGGCCTTTTGCCGGTATGCTTTTCGATGATGGCGATCGAGCGCTGCATCCAATATTGCTCTTCGGCGCGCGACAGCGAATTGGGCGCCTCATGGATATAGCCATGGAAGCCGACTTCATGGCCGTCCTTGACCATGGCGTCGACCGCCTGCGGATAGTGTTCGATGCACCAGGCGGGGACGAAGAAGGTCTGCTTGAGGCCATAGCGCCGGTAACCTTCGAGGATGCGCGGCACGCCGACTTCCGGGCCATATTTCAGCATCGACATGGTCGAGATGCGGGTGATCGAATCCTGCGGATGTTCGATATGGACGAGGCTGTCGGCATCCATGTCGAAGGTGATCGCTACGGCGACCTTGGCGCCGTTGGGCCACGGAACGGGTCGTCTGATCATAGGGGTCTCCGTTACGAAACTATCTGATAATGCGCTTCGACGGGCTTGCCCTTGTTGATCGGCAGGATGTCCTGCGGACAGGCCGACATGGCGATGATGCAATCCATCTGGGCGCGCAGCACGACATAGTCTCCGGCCTTGGACAAGGGCTCGCCCCAGCCGGTCTTGCCGTCCTTGGCCACCGGTATGTTCATCCACAGATTGAGCGGGCTCGGCACTTCGGGCGGCGTGAGCCCGATCTGGCGCATGCCGGCATAAAGATTGTCGGTGCAGTTGTCGTGATATTCCGTGCAGCCGAGCAGCCCATAGCGATAGTCATCGCAGGCGGCGAGCAGCGTATCGTGGATGCCGGGCGATGTGTCTTCCTCGAAGAACAGGATGGAACGGCGCCGGTTGGTCTGGAGATGATGGCCCTTGGTCGGGAAGATCGTGCCGATCGTCGGCCTCATATGTTCCATCGACATGAACTCATGCAGGTCTTCGGCACTGAAGGCCCAGGTATCGACGACCTGATGGCCATGGGTGTTGATGATCTTGATCGCCTGGCCCTTGCCGAGCCGGCAGGCCCGGCCCCGGCGCGCCGGAAGGGTGAAAATTTCAGCTTTTGTCATGGTGGCCTCCGCTGTGGCGATGATTCTGATATAGACTAAAGGAAATTTGGCAAAAACCGCCATCCCGGATTTGTCAGGTTGAGAGCCTCAGGAGCTGATGATGGCCGACCCCCGCATACCGATATTGTCCGATCTCGAACGCAAGGTGCTGTGGCTCGCCACCTGGACGATCCATAACGCCAACAATATCAGGCCCAAGAGCGATGGGCTGAAGGTCGGCGGCCACCAGGCCTCATCCGCCTCGCTTGCGACGATCATGACGGCGCTCTATTTCGCCATCCTCAGGCCAGAGGACCGGGTGGCGGTCAAGCCGCATGCGAGCCCGATCTTCCACGCCATCCAGTATCTGTTCGGGAACCAGACCCGGGAGAAGCTGGAGAATTTCCGCGGCTTCAAGGGCGCGCAAAGCTATCCGTCGCGGACCAAGGACGCCGACGACGTGGATTTCTCGACCGGATCGGTGGGCTTGGGCGTTGCGCAGACGCTGTTCTCGTCGCTGGTGCAGGATTACGTGAAGGCGCATGGCTGGATCTTCGAGGCGCTGCTGGAAGGCTGGAAGCATGGCCTGCGCAACACCTGGTGGATCGTCGACTACAACCGCCAAAGCCTCGATGCGGTGGTGCGCGAAGGCCTGTGGGAACGCTTCGTCTCGATCTTCCGCAATTTCGGCTGGGACGTCGTCATCCTGAAATACGGCACGCTGCTTGAGCAGGCCTTTGCCGAACCGGGTGGCGGGAAATTGCGGGACTGGATCGACCGCTGTCCCAATCAACTCTATTCGGCGCTGACTTTTCAAGGCGGCAGCGCCTGGCGCAAACGGCTTCTCGATGATCTCGGCGATCAGGGTGATGCTTCAAGGTTGCTTGAACGGCGCAGCGATGCCGAGCTGGCGCGCTTAATGGCTAACCTCGGCGGCCATGATCTGCCCTCGCTGCTTCAGGCCTTCGAGGCGGCGCGCAAGCATGACCGGCCCGTCTGTTTCCTCGCTTATACGATCAAGGGCTTCGGCCTGCCGCTCGCCGGGCACAAGGACAAGGATTCCGGCCTGATGACGCCGGCGCAGATGGACACGTTCGGACTCGCGATGGAGGTGCGCGACGGCTCCGAATGGGAAGGCACTTGAGGATTTCCTCAAGAGCGCACCCTTCAACGGCAAGGGCAGGCGCCGCCATGTGGCGCTGAGGATCGATGTTCCCTTGGAGATCGCCGCATCTCAGCCCCAGACCACATCGACGCAAGCAGGCTTCGGCCAGCTCCTGAACGAGATCGGCAAGAGCGATTCGGATCTTGCGCGCCGCATCGTCACCGCTTCGCCTGATGTGACGGTGTCGACCAATCTCGGCGCCTGGGTCAACCGGCGCGGGCTGTTCGCGCGTACCGAAATGGCCGACACCTTCAAGAACGAGCGCATCGCCTCGACCTTTACCTGGGAATTCTCACCGCAGGGCCAGCATTTCGAACTGGGCATCGCCGAGATGAATCTCTTCATCATGCTCTCGGCCCTCGGCCTGTCGCATTCGCTTCATGGCGAAAGGCTGATCCCGATCGGCACACTCTATGATCCCTTCATCGAGCGAGGCCTCGATGCCTTGAACTATGCCTGTTATCAGGATGCGCGCTTCATCCTGGCCGCCACCCCCTCGGGCGTGACCCTGGCGCCCGAAGGTGGCGCCCATCAGTCGATCGCGACACCGCTCATCGGCATGGCACAGGACGGGCTCGCCAGTTTCGAGCCGGCCTTTGTCGATGAGCTGGCGGTGATCCTGCGCTTCGCCTTCGACTACATCCAGCGCTCGGGAGATGCTGAAGTCGATGAGACGACATGGCTGCGCGATGCGCTCGGCGGCTCGATCTATCTGAGGCTGTCGACGCGCCCGCTCGAACAGCCGACGCGGCCGATGACGGCGGAGCTTGCGGACAGCATCGTAAATGGCGGCTATTGGATGCGAAAGCCCGGTCCCAATGCGCAGGTCGTCGTCGCCTATACCGGCTGCCTGGCGCCGGAAGCGATCGAAGCCGTAGGTCTCATGGCGGAAGACCGGCGCGATGTCGGCCTGCTCGCCGTCACTTCGGCCGACCGGCTGAATGCCGGCTGGACGGCCGCACAGCGGGCACGCGAGCACGGCCTCGTCCATGCGCGAAGCCACATCGAGCGCCTGCTCGCCGATGTGCCGTCGCACTGCGCGCTCCTGACGGTCATCGACGGACATCCAGCGACGCTCGCCTGGCTTGGTGCCGTTCACGGTCACCGCACCCGCTCATTGGGCGTCGAGCATTTCGGCCAGACCGGCACGATCGCCGATCTCTATCGCCACTATGGCATCGATGCGAATGGCATTGTCGCCGCCGCACAAGCCATTGCGCCGGGCCGGCCGATCCGTCAGTTCAAGCTGATCAGCTAAAGAGTCACGCGCTTCTATGAACACCCTCACGCTGATGTGCGACCCCGGCCTTGAGCCGGGGGAGCCTCGAAGCGTCCATCAGGATAAAGCGAGTCTATTGCAACGGGCCCTTCGAGGGCCGCTTCGCGGCCACCTCAGGCTGAGGGTTGACGGCTCAATCTGAATTCGTTGCGATCTACAAACACCCCCGCCAATTTGGCGCGCTGGCGGACAAGGGCGAGAACGATGTCGACGGTGGGCGTCGGCTGGCCGGTCATGCGGCCCAGTTCCTGCACCGCGGTGACGAGCGCTTCGATCTCCATCGGCCGGCCGAGTTCGAGATCCTGCAGCATCGAGGTCTTGTGGGCGCCGACCGCGGCGGCACCGGCGATGCGCTTATCGACATCGATCGCGAATTTGATCCCGAGCGCTTCGGCGATGGCCTGCGCCTCGACCATCATGGCGCGGGCGACTTGGCGCACATTCTGATCGCCGCAGATCTGTTCGAGTGTCGCTCCGGTCAGAGCGGAGATCGGGTTGAAGGAAACATTGCCCCATAATTTGACCCAGATCTCGCTGCGGATCTGCGGCCGGATCGGCGCGCGAAGGCCGGCGGCGACCAGGATTTCGGCGAGTTTTGCTATGCGCTCCGTCTTCTCGCCACTGGGCTCGCCAAGCGGCAGACGATCGCCCTCGACATGGCGGATGATGCCGGGCGCCTCGATCTCGGCCGCGGGATGCACCACGCAGCCGATGGCGCGGTGGGGCCCGATCGCCTGCCAGATGCGACCACCGGGATCGACGGCTTCGATCCGCCGCCCCTCATATTCGCCGCCATGCTTGTAGAAATACCACCAGGGCACACCATTCTGCGCCGTGACGACGGCGGTAGCGGGTCCAAGCAGCGGCTTGAGACTGTCGAGGATGCCGGGGATCGAATGCGCCTTGAGCGCCAGGAAGACATAATCCTGCGGGCCAAGCTCGCCGGGATCGCTGGTGGCCGTGACCTTGATGGTGGTCCCGCCCGCTTCGCTCTTCAGGCAAAGGCCGCGCTCGCGCATCGCTGCAAGATGGGCCCCTCGCGCGATGAGGCTGACCTCGGCATCGCCTTTGATGGCAAGCCTCGCGCCGACCAGTCCGCCGATGGCGCCCGCACCGAAGATGCAGATTTTCATCAGGAAAGGCCGAGCTTGGCGGCAAGGCCGATGCGCTGCAGCTTGCCGGTGGCGCCCTTGGGGAGCTCCTCGAGGAAGATCAGTCTGCGCGGTACTTTGAAATCGGCAAGCCGGCCTGCGGCGAAATCGCGGATTTCGCGCTCGCTCGCTCGTATTCCCTCGCGCAGAACGATCGCCGCGGCGACTTCCTCGCCGAGCTTGTCATGCGGCATCGCGAAGGTGACGACCTGCTGCACCGCCGGATGATCCATCAGCACTTCATCGACTTCGCGCGGTGAAACCTTCTCGCCGCCGCGATTGATGATCTCCTTGAGCCGGCCGGTGATGCGGATATAGCCTTCATCATCCATCGTGCCCTGATCGCCGGTATGGAACCAACCATGCGCGAAGGCTTCATCATTGGCTTGGGGATTGCTCTCATAGCCAGGCGTGACATTGGGCCCGCGAATCACGATCTCGCCGACCATATCGGACTTCAGGAGCTTGCCGCCTATTCCCATGATGGCGACATCGGGCCCTGCCGCAATGCCGACACTGCCGGCCTTGCGTGCACGGGGCGGCAGCGGATTGGACGTCATCTGGTGGGCGGCTTCCGTCATGCCATAGGCCTCGATCACCGGACAGCCGAAGGTCGCTTCGAGTTCGCTCATCACTTGCGGCGGCAGCGATGAGGAGGAGGAGCGCACGAAGCGGAGTTTTGCCTTGGCGATGCAGTCCCGACTGCGGTGATCATCGAGCCAGCCGAAGAATCTGAGCGCATTGAAACCCGGCGTGCAGGTGATGGAAGCCCCGGCCGCGAGCGAGGAGAGGACCGCCGCGATGAGCCCATGGATATGGAACAGCGGCATGATATTGAGACAGCTGTCTTCTGCGGTGAGCGAAAGCGTCGCCCTGATATGATGGGCCGAGGCCACGACATTCTTCTGGCTCAACGGAACGATCTTCGGGCGTGACGTGGTGCCCGATGTATGGAGCACCAGGGCGATGTCGTCTGCCTGCGCCGCGCCTGGCAGCGTCGTCGGCTCTACCGCCGCGCCGGCAAGCGTGAACTCACCAGCCGGCGCACCGTCTTCGACTTTGAGGCGGAGAATCGGAAGCTTGAGTCTAGCCGCGGCTTCCTCGGCGGCTGGATGACCGGCCTGGTCGAGGATGAGGGCGCGCGCCTTGAGGTCGCTC
>VAZZ01000289.1 GCA_005884715.1 Alphaproteobacteria bacterium
AGCTGACCCGCATCATCCCGTCGGATATTTTCTATCGCCTGGTGATCGGCGCGCTGTTTCTCGTCTCGCTGAAGCTGATCTACGACGCGGCCCTTGCCTGAAGCATTACTGCGGCAGTCCGGCGCGGATTAGCGCCTCGCGATGGTGCTCGGCATCTTCGCGCCGCTTATAGTGCTGTGTTCCAAGATAAGCCTCGACGGCGAATTTCGCATCAAGCGCGAGGGCCTGCTTGCGATGCTGCTCCGCCGCCACGGGATCACCCATCATGGCCGCCGCGGCGGCAAGGAAAGCATGATGGAACTGATCGGGCTTGCCGATATGCCGGAATGCCTCGATGGCTTCTGGATATTTGCGGGCGACGAAGAAGGCGCGTCCCAGATGGTTCCAGAATCTCTCGGGATGATGCGGATTGAGCCGCATCGCTTTCCTGATCCACTCGACGCCTTCGTCAGGTTTTCCGATCCATGTCAGATATTCGCCCTGCTGCACGACGATGAGATCGTTATTGGGGTTGAGCGTCAATGCGCGCTCCTGATGATATTGTGCGACATCGTGGTCACCGCGATTGAGATTGATGGCCGCCAGGATGCGATGCACGTCGCTGTCATTGTCATCGAGAGTAAGCGCGGTGCCGAGCTCCTCGGCGATGGAAGTCCAGGCCTTTTCGCGGTCGCTGCACCAACCATAAACCCAGGATTGGCCGATGATGCAGCCGCGCCAGGCATGCGCATGGGCGTAATTGGGGTCGAGCTCGATCGCCTTTGCGATCATCTTCTGCGCCTCGACATTGTCGGCCTGGCTGGAACGGTGATGCAGCACCTTGGCTGTCAGCAGATATTCATAGGCACGCATATTGGATGTCGGGCTGCGGTGCACGCGATCGACCGCGGCGGCTTCCACGCGGCCTGACACGGTGGCGACGATGGACGCTGTGACCTCGTCCTGCATCGCGAAAATATCCGCAAGCTCGCGGTCGTAGCGCTCGGCCCAGACATGCCGGTCGGTCTTCGCGTCGATGAGTTGCACAGTGATGCGTACCCGATTGGCGATCTTGCGCACGCTGCCTTCGACCACATAGTGGACGCCGAAGGCCTTCGCCACTTCCTGCACGTTGATTGCCTTGCCCTTGTAGACGAAGGTCGAGTTGCGCGAGATGACGAGAAGATCGCGAAAGCGCGACAGGGCCGTGATGATATCCTCGGTCAATCCGTCGGCGAAGAATTCCTGCTCAGGATCGCCGCTCATATTCGCAAAGGGCAGGACGGCAATAGAGCTGTGACCTCCATCGGCCACCGAAGGCGGCGGGGCGGGGGGTGGCGCCACATCCACATTATCCAGTGCGACCCGGAACATCCTGAGCGGCCGCGAGATGTTCTTCAACGCTTGCTCGCCCATATCCTCGAAGCGGATATCGAGCTTGTGCGCCAATTCGTCCCGAACCGCCTGGCTGACGCTGATGCCGCCGGCATCGGCGATGGTTTGCAGCCGTGCCGCGATATTGACGCCGTCACCCAGCACATCGTCATCCTCGACAATGATGTCGCCGAGATTGATGCCGATTCGGAAGCGGATCTGCCGCTCGGGCTCGACATCGGCATTGCGCCTGGCCATCCGGCGCTGGATTTCGACCGCGCATTCGACGGCATCGGCGGCGGAAGCGAATTCAATCAACATTCCGTCGCCGGTCGTCTTGACGATCCGGCCATTATTCTTGGCGATCGATGGGTCGATGAGCTCGATTCGGTGGGTCTTGAGTCGCGCCAGTGTTCCCGTTTCATCGAGTTCCACGAGACGGCTGTAGCCAACCATGTCGGCGGCGAGGATCGCCATCAGTCTGCGGCGCAAAGCGGGTTCCTGCATCATTGCGGGCAAGTATCCTCTCGTGCCTCTCCAAGGTCAACAAAGCCCTGAACAGCTACCCCATCGTCTTCAGCCGCTTCGCCGCATCCATCGCGAAATAGGTGAGGATGCCATCGGCACCGGCGCGTTTGAATGCCATCAGGCTTTCGAGGATCACTTTATCGGGATCGAGCCAGCCATTCTGGCAGGCCGCCATGATCATCGAGTATTCGCCCGATACCTGATAGGCGAAAGTTGGCACACGGAAGGTCTGCTTGATGCGCTGGACGATGTCGAGATAGGGCATGCCGGGCTTGACCATGATCATGTCGGCACCCTCGGCGATGTCGAGCTCCGCTTCGCGAAGGGCTTCATCGCCATTGGCCGAATCCATCTGATAGCTGCGCTTGTCACCCTTGAGGGCTGAGGTCGAGCCCACCGCGTCGCGGAAAGGCCCATAGAAGCCCGATGCATATTTGGCGCTGTAGGCCATGATCTGCACATGGCTCAGTGCCTTGGCATCGAGGGCCTGGCGAATGACGCCGACCCGCCCGTCCATCATGTCGGAGGGAGCGATGATGTCGCAGCCGGCCTGCGCCTGGACGAGAGCCTGTTTGGCGAGCAACTCGAGCGTCGCGTCATTGACGATCTCGCCATCGCGCAAGAGGCCATCATGGCCATGGCTGGTATAGGGATCGAGCGCCACGTCGCAGAGCACGCCGATCTGCGGGACGCTCTTCTTGATGGCGCGCACCGCCTTGCAGACGAGGTTTTCAGGATTGAGGGCCTCATCGCCATTTTCGCTGCGCAAGGCGGGATCGGTGTAGGGGAAAAGCGCGATCACCGGAATGCCGTGGCTCGCCGCGTCTTCGGCGGCCATCACCGCAAGGTCGACAGAAAGCCGCTCGACATTCGGCATCGAGGAGACAGGCACGCGTTTCCTGGCACCCTCGACAACGAAGATCGGCCAGATGAAATCGGCTGCCGATAGCGTGTTTTCTGCAATGAGCCGGCGCGACCATGGGGTCCGCCGGTTGCGCCGCATGCGGGTGGTGGGAAAATGGGCATTGGGCATGACGGCGCGCACGATAGAGGGGTTCCTCGCCATCCTCAACGGCACATCTTGAAGCGGCCCGGGCGCAGTTTCATCAGATCAACATGGAAGTGGTCGCCATGGTAGCGATCCGCCCCGGGGCCCAGAACGGTGTTGAAATAACCGCAGGCGCTCTTGCGCACCGCCGTCGTGAAATTGCCGTTGGCCGAAAGCCCGGTTTTCTGGAGCAGGCCGGTTCCCCCACCGGCGACCGTGATCTGCGTCTTCTTGCTGAAGGCGAAGGCGGCGATGTCGAGCGCATTGGCGCGTGCATGTTCGGATAGCTTGCCGCTCGAGGCATTGTTGCGGCGCCGGCAGGCATAGGAGGAGGCATTGCGGATGCCGGCCACGCTCGCCCCGACGCGGCTGCGCGCCAGGAGCTGGACCGATTGGGAAAACCAGCCATGGAGAGCCTGGGCGAAGGCGCAATTGACTGTTGCCGGCGGGTCGATGCGGATCTGGGCGACTTCCGCGATGGCGATGGGAGCGGGCGTCCCGCAGCCACCTGGCTCGCCGATCGGCTGATCCGGACGCCAGATGATATCGAGGCCACTCAACATCCTCTCGCAGGCCGCTCGCGCGGCAAGGACCTCGGATTTTGGCCAGGCACCTGTGCTCTTGGGCCAGCCGCGCGCGGGGACCTCCGCACTCGATGGTTTCCCGGGCTTCCTTCGTGGAATGATAGCCGCATTAGGGACGGCCAAGGCAACAGACGGCAAGTCCGGCTTGGCGCGGGGTATCGGGGCGCTAGCGATGGCGTCCGTCGCGGCTAGGCCGACAACAACTACAGCCAAGGCAGTCAGGCGGGTGGTCCTCAGTCGCGCATGCATTTCGTCAACCAAACGTCGAACTGGCCCCCGGCCTTTGAATCGAACCAACTGATGCCCTTCAGCCCCCAAGTCGCAATTGAATAGGGCCTTTTCATGAGCTCTTCCCGCCAAAAGACCGCCGCGGAAATGATCCGGGTTGCCGCGGGCGACAGTGGTCGAGTGATCACGGAAGCGTGAGCATCTTGGCTGCAGCTTTTGCCGGCATTCCGGGTTAATCTCGATTCAACAGGAAAGGAGTTCGGCCGATGAAAAGCATCCTTCCCATTCTTGCTTTCATGGCATCGCTTGCCGGCCCATCACTCGCCTGCGAACAACATCAGATCCACGTTGCCATGAAGACGGTAGAAGCCGTTCCGGCTCCGACGGTGGTCATTGAGCCGGCAACACAGACTGCCCCAACGTCAGAAATCAGGCCGGCCGACATCATGAGCCTGCCCCTCGGCGCTGCCGAAGGCTGCAGCCGGCAGCGAAAGAACAACACCGTTTACCTTACCCAATAACTGACATCGGGGCCTTTGCCGAGAACCGTCGTTAAGGCGCGCGAAAGTCTTTAACAAGACTCCGTCAACTCTAATCGACAATGCGGCAAATCCGTCAAAATATAAGAACAAATTTACCCACCTTTTTGATCCGATTTTAATAGCCGCCGCCTTAGTCTCACCACATAAGGAGAACGGCCAAAAGAAGCCGTCTCCGCTAACAAGGCTGAGGTGGTAAAATGCGTACTCAAACTGTGGGGGGCGTGCGCCCCGCTGGGGTCGAAGCTGGGCGAGAGCAGATCAAGCATCGCTATCTGGAAGCTCTCACTCTGATCGACCTGTTCAACATCGGCGATTCCGAGCTGACGGCAGGCGAGCTCAAGACGCGTGGGCATTATCAGGGCTCAAACGTCTCCTACAATCTCAAGAAGCTGGTCGAGGCGGGATACGTCAATCACGAGCGCTCGAATTCGGACAAGCGTTCGGTGAGGGTGCGTCTGACCCCAAGAGGCCAGGCGATCCGCGAGCGCGTCGATCAGCTCTATAACCGCCAGCTTCATTCGGTCGAGGAAGTGGTCGGCCTTTCGGTCGACGAATTCGAGCGCATCAATAAGGCGCTGACCCGCCTGGAGCGCTTCTGGACCGATCAGATTCTCTACCGCCTGTAAGAAGCAGCACTTTGGTCCTCATTTGAAAAGCCGCACCGGCCCGGCTAAATCACGATCAGGTCAGATCCCGAAGACCTGACTTGATCGTGATCCTTATTCTCGCGCGTGATCGGGCGAAATCCGCTTTTCCGGACCACCCTGCGACTGTGGCTTTTTTGCCATAGTGCCAGAGAATTTGCGCAATTTCCTAGTCGTGCCGCATTTAGCCGCTAGGAAAACGTCGGGTCCGGCGTCAATCCCCTTGATTCGACTTGCGGTTTCGTGGTCTAGCCACGCGCCAGGAGAGCTTTGGTCTTGGTTCGGGCCATCTAGTGTGAGATGATGCGCATGCGCTTTGGAATAGATCCGAAAATGAAAAGCACAATGTCCTGGACCGGTATTGGCAAAACCGCCTTTACGGCTTTCCTTCTGGCGACTTTCACGGTCATGACCCCGCTTGCCGCCTATGCCGAGCGCGGCGAAGGGAATTCCTGGTGGACGCTGAAAAAGACCCAGGATGATGATGGCGGGTCCTCCGGCGGAAATAGTAACTCCAACATCATGGTTCCATCGACCACCAGCAATATCGCTGGCAGCAAGGCGGGCAAGGCGGTCACCAAGACGGAAGTTTTCGCTGACCGCAGCGTCACGCCGATGGTGTCGACCAGCAGCCCCGGCGCCATGGCCAATGCGATTTCGCGCTATGAAGCCATTGCCGCGCAGGGTGGCTGGGGCACCATTTCGACCAGAGGCCTGGCCAAAGGCGATGATGGCGATGCGGTCGTAGCGCTTAAGCGCCGCCTGATCGCCGAGGGCTATCTCTCGGCCGATAGTCTGAGCGGCGATACGGGCGTCTGGTATACCGCGGTGGTCGAAAGGGCGGTCGCGCAATATCAGGCCAATAACGGTCTCGCGGTCACCGGCAATGTCGACAAGACCACCGTAAATGCTCTCAATGTTCCCGTCGCCAGGCGCTTGGCCACCATGCGGGCCAATGTTCCGCGCCTGCAGGAATATTCCAAGGGCCTCGCCAATCGTTACATCATCGTGAATGCGGCCGACGCCGGTGACCATCTCCCAGGTGTCGGACATCAATTTCAATCCCTATTGGAACGTGCCGGTGTCGATTGTGGAGCGCGATCTCCTGCCGCGCATCCGCAGAAACGGAATCAGTGTCTTCCACGACATGAAGATGCGCATCTTCGACCGCTGGAACGGGCCGGAAGTCGATCCGAGGACCGTCGACTGGGACTATGTAGCGGCCGATCGCTATTTCTTCCGCCAGGATCCCGGCGAGGAAAATTCCATGGCCTCGGTGAAGATCAACTTCTTGAGCCCGTTCGGCATCTATCTGCATGATACGCCGACCAAGAGCCTTTTCACCACGGGAGCGCGCTATCTGAGCTCAGGCTGTGTGCGTGTCGAGCAGGTCCAGGTGCTGATCAACTGGATCCTCAACGGCCAGGATGGGTGGAATCCCGGCCGCATCGAGCAAATTAAAGCCAGCGAAGAGCGACTGGATGTGAAGGTCGCGAATCCGCCACAGATCCGCACCGTCTATCTGACCTCATGGGTCAATGGAGCAGGGCAGGTGAATTTCCGGCCCGACGTCTACGATCTCGACAGCACCAGTTTCGTCGTCGGTCAGCCTCTGGCGCCGGGTGAGTTGAGCGAAGATGGTCAGCGCTATGTGCTGAAGGCGAAAGTGTACCAGGTCGAGGACATTCCCGACCAGACGGATGTCTTCAGTTTCTTCGGTTCGCGCCGCATCAAGCCCAAGACCGAGAAAGAGTCATACAACAATGACGAGCCGTTCGGGTTCTTCGACTCGCGGCGCAAGACGACGACACGCGATGGCTCGACCGCGAGTTTCTTCGGCGGCACGACGCAGGCCAGGACCAAGAAGATACTCAAGGATGATGGCGATGATGGCGTTTTCTTCAACTTCAACCAGCCGACATGGCTGAAGAAGAAGGCGGCCGTCAAGAAGACCGACGACAAGAAGAAGGCTGCTCAGGCGGCAGCCGCGGGCAAAAAGAAGCCGGTCCAGGCGGCCAATGCCAAGAAGAAGAAGATCGAGCAGGCAGCCGCCACGGCGAAGAAGCCGCAGCCGGATGGAGCGGTCATCAAGAAGAAGAAGCTTGAGGAAGCCACCGCCACGCCAGGCCCAGTATTCGGCCAGCAGGTGCCGTAGGCTTCAC
>VAZZ01000290.1:0-2671 GCA_005884715.1 Alphaproteobacteria bacterium
CCTTTCGGCGGATTGCCCTGCTGGGCAATGAGCTCGGGCAGCGTCAATTCGCGCTCATCATTGCCGCGCGGCCTGAAGGTCTTGTCCGCTACTTGCCCGAGCGGTGTATCGGCGACCTCGAAGTTGCTGACCGTTGCTCGCGGCGGCGGCTGATCGGGAGCGAGGGTCGGCGCGCGGTCAAGCTGCAGGCGGTGGCCGTTGTCGAGACGCAGTACCGGCACTGGCGTGTTCGGGTTTTCGATCAGCCGGCCCGACGAGGCCGTTACCGTCTCGATGCCGCCGGCACCGCGATTGTCGAAGAGAAAGATGCGTTCAAAGGACCCGGCAGAACGATTGAGCTTGTCCAGGATGAAAGTGCGTGTTCCGGCCTGCATGAAAATGCCTTCTTCGGCGAGGTAGAAGACATCGATATTCTTCACGTCGAAAACCACGGCGCGATAGGCATAGCGCATGAGAGACAATATCGCCACAGGCCGGGCAATACGGTGAAGACCGATGCCGGATGCCAGGAATGCGTCGATTTCGCTGTCGCGCGATAATTTGCTGAAGCTGAACAGGAGGCCGAGGAAGAGGGCGGCAGGCAGAGCCACACCGAGATAATGCGGCACCAGATAGGTCAGCATCTCGAAAACGACGCCGAAAGAATTCTTCTTGCCGAGCGTCGTGTCGAGGAGACGCACCATCCGCTCGGCCAGCAATACCAGAAGGCCGATGATGACCGATGTCATCAGGGGCTTGGCCAGCTGACGCAGGATATAGCGGTCTATGATACGGAACACGGCGCTTCAGTCCCTCGGCCAATGATGACGAAGCGAGTCGCGCAGTTGCGACTGCATGTCGCTCGAAATCGCAGTAACGGCCGCCAGATTGGGCTGGCCGGGCCAGCCGGAATCGGGGAAGTCGATATCCGCGAAGCGCCGTGGCTTGGCATAGCGCGGAATGACATGGAAATGTACGTGCGGGTCGACCATCATGAGCATCAGGTAGTTGATCTTGTCATAGGCACTGAAATTCCCGAGACCGGTCTCGAGGCAACGAGTTACCTGGGCTAATTCCGCAAATGCCTGGGGCGGAATTTGGGAGAATGCCAACCAGTCTCCTTTGGCTCCCAAAATCAGGGATCCGAGGGTAACCTGCGCCGGACGCAGCAAAACAACCCAGTGCTTGTAGTCTGCGATCAAGGTGGCGGGAAGGCCAAATTTGATGAGTGTCGCGTTCGACATAATTTGTAACATGCCTCAACGTAATGACATAATCGATTTCTCGCCTTTTGCCTTATAGATCAAAGGCCTTCCGGGTTACAAAAGCCCCTTCTTGGCCGTTCCAGCTGCGCACCGTGACATTGGCAGTCCACGCCCCGTCAAGACGGCGAATTTTATACAAGTACCACGCAGCGGCATCGTAGACGCCATGGCCAGGCGAGGTGGCGGAGGGGGCGCCCATGATGTAAGCGGGCCCCAAGCGGGTCTCGAGCACCGTATGTCCATGCCGATGATTATGCCCATAAAGAACGAGATCGGCGCCGTGCTCCTCGAGCAGCAGTTTCAGGCGCGCATCATCATCAAGGGCGCGTCGGCGTTTGGTGAGACCGGGCAGCGGCGGATGATGGATCAGGATCACCCGGTAAAAACCACGCTGACGCAGCTCGTCAAGGATATGGCCCAGCTTATCAAGCTGCGCGCCGCCGAGGCGGCCGCCGGCCCGGAACAGAGATTGCGGCACGGCGCTCGAAAGACCAATCAGTGCAAAGTTGCGGCGCTGCCGAACGAAAGGAAAGACCGGTTGGGTGGCAGCATTGCCGCCCGATGCCGGCAGCTTGATGTCGCCGGTCATATAGTCGGCCCAGAGGCCGGCACCTTCGGCCCAGGGAAACGGCCGATAGGCATCATGATTGCCCGGCACGAGAGTGATCCAGTCGGGCGGCCCGAAGGCCTTCAGCCAGAGAGCCGCTTCGGCGAATTCCTGCCTAAGCGCGATATTGATGAGATCGCCGGTCAAGGCGACATGATCGGGGGAATGAGCCTTGATATCGGCAATCATCGCCATGGCGATCGCCGGATCATGCAGAAAGCGGCGGCGGCGATGCCAGTTGATCTTGCCGAGAGCCCGCTTTCCCCAATAATCGCGCCACGACTCCGCCCGGGGCAGCGGCCCGATGTGGACGTCAGACAAATGAGCGAGGGTGAACATGGCGGCTAGTGTCCCGAATCCGAAGTTCGCACTATCTTGAGGCGCCTCCGAGCGAACTTCGGTTTCGAACGGACGCTAGCAAATTGGTGTTTCCAGTGTACCTTGAAATGCAAAGTTGCTGAAAATGCACGCGGCCTGGATAGCAGGAACTTCGTGCTCGGCACACTAGGACAGTTTCGTTGACTTCCGTTGAATCGGGTGCAATTGAGGTTCGCCGCCAGCAGGCGGGTGTGATCAGCGAGTTCAAGCATCGTGAAAGTTATCATTCTTGGAGCCGGCCAGGGCAAGCGTCTCCTTCCGCTCACTACCGAAGTCCCCAAAGCGCTTCTCGACATTGGCGGGCGTTCGCTCGTCGGCCGGCAGATCGACGCCTTCACCGCCTGCGGCGTCAGCGAATTCGCCGTTGTGACCGGCTATGCGGCCGGGCGCATGGAAGAGGCCCTGGACCAGATCGCGCGCGAGAAGCGGGTCAGCATCAAGA
>VAZZ01000290.1:2844-5035 GCA_005884715.1 Alphaproteobacteria bacterium
GCAAGACACTGCCCGCCGAAACCGTCAATGCCGAAGCGATCGGATTCTATGCGTTTCGCAGCGATGGGGCGAAGGCCTATGTCGAGACCCTCGAGCAGGCGATGCGCAAGCCATCGGGCCTCAAGCAGTGGTTCCCAGCGGCCGTCGGCATGCTGGCGAAGCGCATCCCTATCCGAACCGTGGCGCTCGATGGCGTGCAATGGTGCGAAGTGGATTTCCCGGTCGACCTGCAACAGGCGCGCCAACTGGTTTCAAGCTGGTAGCGATTGTCTTTCGATAAAGATTCGTTCGGCCAGTTCCTTGTCTTCAGGTTTGTCGACATCGACCGCCGCCTCAGCAAACGGCATGAGCACCGGCCGCGCGGTCAAATCGAGACGGCGCGAAGCCACGGCAAAAGCGCTGTCGAGCGTCAATGTGCCTGTTGCAAAGCGCAACAGAGCGTGAAGGCCAAAGGCGCCGATCAGCCGCCAGGGCCGTTTCCTCACGCCTTCCAGGTGATGCCAGAAGGTGAGCGCGCTCAAGGCCCGCTTTGATGTCAAGGCGAAGAGATTGCAGCCCGATACACGGTCGCGTCCGAATGTAAGGAATGTCCGCTTGGCTTTGGGGAAACGCGCCAATATCGTTTCGGCCGTAGCGAGCCCGACACAGAGATCGGCGCCCGATCCCACTGCCTCGGCGAGAAAATGCGTGATCATATCCTCTGTAAGCAGCGGGTGATCGCCGGTGGTGATGAGCCAGGGAAATCGCGGATTTTCGGTCACCGCAGCGAGCGCCGATCGTGCCGCGCTCTCTTGCGGCGTCAGGAATTCGACCTGGCAGGCGAGCGGACCCAAGACTTGCTCGAGAAGCTCGCGTTTCTCGATCACGACGCTGATGGATCTGACGGCCGGATGTGAAAGCAGGGTGCGCGTCACCCGCGCCAGCATCGGCTCGCCGGCGATCTCGACAGGACATTTATGCGTGACCTGATAGGCCTTCGCCATGGGATCATCCGGACCGCGGCCGGCGGCAAGGACGAGAACATTCCAGGCTTGCACCGTCACGCTAGAACCTTCTCATAGATGCGATAAGTCTTGTAGGGCACGCCGCCAAGCGCCTCGATCATCCGGCGCATCGGCATGTTGTCCTCCAATATCCAGGACAATTCGGCGCGCTTGGTGCCTCGGCAAAGATGATAGGATCTGACCGCATCGATGACGGCAAGAGCCAGCGCCGAGCCGATCGCCGTTCCGTGGTAGTTCCGCCTTACTCCCATGAGAGGCATGCGCACGGAGCTGGGCGGTTTTACCATCATCCGCCAAATGAGTTTTGCCCATCCCAGCGGCAAAAGCTTGCCGTCGAGATCCCTGATCCAGTCGTTCAGATTGGGAAGGCTGACCGCCATGGCCGCCGGTTCGCCTTTGTAGCTGGCGATCGAAATATACTGTTCGCCGACCAGCATTCTCAGATTCTTGCCAAGAGCGGTGATTTCTTCGCGCGTCATCGGAACGAAGCCCCAGTTCGCGGACCAGGCATCGTTGAATACATCGATGATGATCGCAAGATCGCGATCGAGGTTCTTCTTGCTCAATGGCCGGATTGCCAGGTCACCCGATGCCTTGATCTTGTCGACCATGGCCTGCATCGCGCGGGGCAACGGCTTCAGTCCGTCATAGTCGTAGGCGAAGACATCCTTGGCCTTGGCATAGCCCTGGACCTCAACATGGCGTGCATAATAGGGCAAGGCATGTCCCATCATCATCGACGGGGGGGTGTCGAAGCCCTGGATGAGCAGGCCCATTTCATCATTGATCGAAAAATTGAACGGGCCATGGACGCTCTTCATTCCTTTTGCCGCAAGCCATGCCTCGGCCGATTGCACAAGCGCGGCAAAGACCTTCCGATCATCGACAGCATCGAGGAAACCAAATTGGCCGCTTGCATCAGGATGATGCTCAAGCCGCAGCCGGTCTACTTGTGCGGAAATCCTGCCGACCGGGCGGTCATTGTCATAAGCAATGAAAAGCTGGACTTCGGCGTGCTGAAAATAAGGATTCTTCTTCGGATCGAAATGCTCCCTGCGCTCCAGATCGAGCGGGGCGACCCAATTGCGGTCATGAGCGAAGACCAGATGGGGGACGCGCAGGAATGCGTCCTTGTCCCCGCTCGACGCAACTTCCGTGACCCTCAGGGTCATGCAGCCGGGACCTTC
>VAZZ01000035.1 GCA_005884715.1 Alphaproteobacteria bacterium
TGGACGGCATCGATCAAGGTAATATCGAGCAGTTTGAAATCTACAAGGCGATGGAGCATGTCAACATCTACCAGGTGGTGACTGCTCAGACGGCAGTTGCCCGCATGCAGATCGACCACAAGCCCTTCGACAATCCCGCGGTCCGCAGGGCCATGAAGCTTGCGACCGATCCCGAGAAGTGCCTGCAGATCGCCCACAAAGGGGTTGGAGAGGCGGCCGAGCACCATCATGTGTGCAGATTGCACCCAGACTATAAGAAGCTCGAGCCCATTGGCTACAAGCCCGATGAGGCGAAAAGGCTTCTGGCCGACGCCGGCTTCCCAGATGGCCTCGATATAGAGATCAACTGCAAGCCCTCGCCGACATGGGAACAGGTGGCGGTCGAGGCCATGGCGGAGCAGTGGAAGGCCGCCGGCATCCGGGCCAGGATCAATGTGCTGCCGTCGGCGAAGTTCTGGGAAGTGTGGGACAAGGTGCCGTTCGGCTTCACTCGCACTATACAAACAAGCAGTTCGATGAATTGCTGACCAAGGCCGAGGGAACGCTCGATGTCGATGAGCGCCGCGAAATTTTGGGTGAGCTTGAGAAAATTTTGCAGGAGGATGGACCCATCGCTCAGCCGCTGTGGCGGTCGGTTTATGCCGCCTATGACAAACGCGTCAAAGGTTTCCAGGTCCATCCGACGCTCTACATCTTCGGTGAGACGATAGCGATTGAAGCCTAGGACGAGATTTCTGCAAGTCGTAATTTTCCGCGACACGCGACGAGAAAGGTAGCTGGTCGCACAACTGAGTCGCCGCGATATTTCCCACTTCCGCATTTGGTCCCTGAGCGGAAATCCTCGATATAAATCCGTCGTGCGTCCCCCATGTCGGGTCTGAAAGCATCAGGTGCTCACGCCCTGATGAAGGCGAGCAGCTCGGCGTGGATCTAATCCCGGTGCATGGCCGCAATGCCTTGCGATGCGCCCCGATGGGAACGGCGCTATTCCTTAAACGGCGCGTTTATCAACAGGTCGACGGTCGATATCGGCCGGTAGCCCGGCACGAAGCGCTCGCCGAAATCACGCAGGAAATTGTCGTAGCTTGTCTCCGGCCTCGTCGTGACGAGAGCCGAGGATTGCCCGCAAACGCGCGACTGGATCGCGGTTCGGATATTCGAGGCCGCATTGGAGGGCGAGCGCGATCTAGAAAGACTCAAATCTCGCTCTATTCCTCCTTCATGATCGAAATCGCGCAGGCGCTGGACATGTTCTGGTATGTCACGCCTCGCTCCAAAAAGGCCCGCAAATTTGAGGAGTTCAGGCTGATCGCCTCATTTAAGTCGGCGATGGACTTGTCGTACTGCCCCAGTACACCGCGATCTCCAAAGGCATTCGGTTAGGGGAACTCAAAATGGCGCCCAAAGGAGAAAGCTTAGGCCACTGGATTTCAAAGATGGAGGACACCGATCCTTGCGGCATGGGCGACAGCATCCGTGCGGCTCACGGCGTCAAGCTTCTCCAACAACGATGCGACGTGATACTTAGCCGTGTGCGCCGAAATGCCGAGCCGGCGGGCAATCAGCTTGTTCGACGCGCCCTCTGCCAGCAGCGCAAGCACTTCCAGTTCTCGGGCGGTGAGCTCAATGTTGGCTTCCAGCCCAGTCGTCGCTCCGAGCGCGGCGACGACAAGCGCGTCAGGTTCATCGTCTTTGCCGACCAGCTCGAGCCCTTCAACGTCGGCCAAAACGGCCACGACCCGACCAGCCAAAGCGGGGTCAGCCACGTCGATCGCCAGCCGTAGCCGATCTCTCTCGCGGGGGTCTTTCAAGCCGTTGGCCTTTCACCGATTTTAAGTTCTGTCTGGTGCGATTGGCCGCCTCTCCGCAGCTCGATCGCCACCAGCTTTCCAACGCTGTCAGGACCCAACGATCGCAGCAATGGTTGCAGCTTGCTGATGGGATTGCCGTCCCAGCTCACGAGAACATCTCCCTGATGAATATTGGCTGCAGCTCCGGGGCCCTTAGGCTCCACGCTCATCACCATGACGCCTGAGCCGCCGTCCTCGATTGTCACCGGCTGCAGGCCGAGACCCAAGTAGCCGCGCGGAATACGCCCATGAGACTCCAACCTCGCCGCAATGCGGCCGATCGTGACCGAGGGTATCACTAATACGCGCCGGCGTGGTCCGAACACCGTCATGCCGAAGGCCTGCCCTGTGGAGTTGACCGCAAGACCGCCCTCAGCCGTCGACCGCAAGCGGCTATCGAGCTCGACGCGAGCGTCTATTTCGCCACCGCGCATCGACTGCCAGGGTCCCCTGCTGACAGAGACCAATCCGAGGGCTGCAGTTGGCGCACCGCCTTCCGCGCCCAAGGCAAGGACAAGAGCACCGGGCGAGGGTATGGTCGCAGCCATGGCAACGGGTTGCAAATCAGGCCGTTCAACCTTGAGTAAGGCGATGGCGGTGCTCGGATCGCGCCCAACGGGATTGGCGATAGCGCTCTCACCGCCAGGCAGTATCACACGAACTTCGCCGTCCTCGGCAAGTCCCTCGTCCGAGGTGACGATAAGCCCGGCGCGCCAAACGAAGCCAGACGCCTGCATGCGATGGGAAATGACCGAAACGAGGCTCGGCGCCAAACCCCCAACCATGCCTTCCAGTGCAGTGGAAACGCCTTGTATGTCTCTGCTCATGGGGACCTCCGAAGTTGATGCTGTAGAGATGTCCCGAGACCTGCGCTTCGTCCACTAGCCACATGGTTAGGCGTGGTCGGCATCAGACCGCCGGCAGGCCCAGGTAGGTCAGCCTTCGAGAGTTGTGACCGAGATTGCCGCAGCGGGTCATCCAACAATTCACCCGGATGTTGATAGGTAACGATCGTAATCATAACGCCGCGCGTACTGCACAACCTGACAGTTCCGTCAGACGTCCACTAGGAGGTCTTGGAGACGCTGTAGGAATGCGCGCCAGTGCCGGCCAGATTGCCGCGATCCACAATCAGGTACTCCTCGCGGATCGGTCGATCCTCAAACCAGCATTCTAGTATTTCCCGGGTTCCCGCGGCGTAGCGGGCCTGTGCCGACAATGAGGTCCCCGAAGTATGCGGCGTCATGCCGTGATGGGGCATCGTCCGCCAAGGATGGTCCTTCGGTGCTGGCTGGGGGTACCAGACGTCGCCGGCATAGCCGGCGAGCTGCCCGCTCTCCAGTGCGCGGACGACAGCATCGCGATCGCAAATCTTTCCGCGCGCCGTATTCACCAAGTAGGCGCCCCGTTTCATCTTACTGATGAGCGCGTCATTGAACAGGTTCTCTGTTTCTGGATGCAGCGGAGCGTTGATCGTGACCACGTCGCAGACGCGCACCATCGATTCGACATTCGGGTGGTAGGCAACTTTGAGTTCCGTCTCGACACTT
>VAZZ01000293.1:0-1991 GCA_005884715.1 Alphaproteobacteria bacterium
GAGCTGATGCCTAAAATCAGGATCCACGGGATGCCGTAGATGAGCAGCATGGCGATGAAGGTGATCACGACCAGCGCCGACTGGCCGAAATCCGGCTGCAGCACCAGGAGGCCGACAAAGACGCCGGCGAGCAGCAGGGCGATCAGCAGTCCAGGCATTTCAGGCTTGCGCACATGTTCGGCCATGAACCATGCGGCCATCACGATGAAGGCGGGCTTGGCGAGCTCCGAGGGCTGGAGCCCGATCGGTCCGATCTCGATCCAGCGATGCGCGCCCTTGATCTCCGGTCCATAGAACAGTGCCGCAACCATCAGCGCCAGCGAACCGAAGAAGACGAGGAAGCCGGAGCGGCGCGCCTGGACCGGCTCGAGCAGGCTCGTGGCGATGAGAATGATGACCGCGAAGCCCAGATAGAAGAGCTGGTTCTTAAAGAAATGAAACGAGTCGAGGCCCAGCCGCTCCGCCACTGGTGGGCTCGCCGCCATGCTGATCAGCACGCCCGCCGCCATCAGAAGCAGCACCGCGCTCAACGGCTTATCAGCATGTCCGTTCCCCTTTACGGTCATCCGGATGCCCGGCAGAGCGGCGACTGCTTTGCCGAAGGCATCTCCCCTCACTTCAAAATTCGGATAGTGGTCGAAGGATGCACAGGCGGGCGACAGGAGCACGACGGCACCCTTCCTGCCGTCCTTGACGGCGTCACGCGCGGCCGCTTCGACCGCCTTGTCGAGCGTGCCAGCCTTGATATGGGGCGCCTTGTCGCCGATCGTGCGGGCAAATTCGTCTGCCGCCTCGCCGATGAGATAGGCTCGCCTGATCTTTGGAAATAACGAAATGAGCGGTGTGATCCCGCCGGCCTTGGCGATGCCGCCGGCGATCCAGTAGATCTCATCGAAGGAGGAGAGCGCCTTGGCGGCGGCATCGGCATTGGTCGCCTTGCTGTCATTGATGAAAGCGACGCCATCGAGGCGGGCGATCTCCTGCATGCGATGCGCGAGGCCGGCGAAACTCATGAGCCCATTGTGGATAGCTCCGAGACTGAGGCCAAGCGCGCGTCCCGCCGCATAGGCCATCGCGGCATTCTGCCAATTGTGCCGGCCTTTAAGCGCCGGCAGGCTTCTCAAATCGAGCTTGGTGATCTCATGTCCGCCCTCTCGCTCGATCAGGATGCCTTCGGGTGCTGACAGGCCCTTCGTCAGAGGCCGCTCCACCGAGACGGGAATGACGCGCGCGCCGGTCGAGAGTGCGCCGGCGATCTTCTTACCCCAGATATCGTCCACGCCGATGATGGCAGTATCGCCCGTTTCCTGATTGGCGAATATCCGTGCCTTCACCGCAGCATAGTTCTCCGTCGTGCCATGCCGGTCGAGATGGTCCGGCGTGATATTGGTGAGGATGCCGGCATCCGGTTTGAGGCTCGGCATCAGATCGATCTGGAAGGACGATAATTCCAGGACATAGACGCGCTCCTTGATCGGTTGGCGCAACAGGAACACCGCCTTGCCGATATTGCCGCCGACATCGACGTCGCGCCCGGCAGCAGCGAAGAGATGGCCGGTGAGCGCCGTCGTCGTCGATTTGCCATTGGTGCCGGTAATCGCCACCAGCCGGGCGCCGCTGCCCTTGATTTCACGCTGGAAGACTTCTGTGTCGCCAATGATCTCGATGCCGGCCGCTTTCGCCCTTTCGACCGTCCAATGCGGCTTGGGATGGGTGAGCGGAACGCCGGGGCTGAGGACGAGGCTATCGAGCGTGGCAAAGTCGATGCTGGTAAGATCGCCGATCGGCAGACCTTCTTTCCTCGCCTTTTCGACCGAGGCCGCCTGGTCATCCCAGGCGAAGACTTGCGCCCCGCCGAGCCTGAGTGCTTGGGCGCAGGCGCTGCCGGAACGGGCAAGACCGAAGACGCCGACCTTCTTGCGTGCGAATGTTCTGGCGGGAAACATCCCGTTCCTACCTGAGCTTGAGGGTCGACAGGCCGATCAGCGCCA
>VAZZ01000293.1:2005-12116 GCA_005884715.1 Alphaproteobacteria bacterium
GCAACGGCGCCATGGCGAAGACGCGCTTGCCGGTGAGCTTGAAGGAAGCGACCTGGACGATGACCGACGCCGTCTCGAGTACGAAAAGGCCGCCGATGATGGCGAGCACGATCTCATGCTTGACCGCGACAGCGGTCGCACCGAGGGCGCCGCCCAGCGACAGCGAACCGGTGTCGCCCATGAAGATCATCGCCGGCGGCGCATTGAACCACAGGGAGCCGAGGCCGGCGCCGACGATGGCGCCGCACAATACCGCGAGTTCGCCGGTGCCCTTCACATTGTGGAGCTGGAGATATTCCGCAAAGACGGCGTTGCCGACCAGGTAGGCGATGAGACCGTAGGTTCCTGCGGCGATCATCACCGGCACGATGGCGAGCCCGTCGAGACCATCGGTGATGTTGACCGCATTGCCGGCGCCGACGACGATGAATATGCCGACCGCCAGGAAGACAAAGCCGAACTGGATGAGGACGTCCTTGAAGAACGGCACGGCCAGCGCGCTCGAGATCGACTTGTCGCCGATGCCCATGAAGATGGCAACCGCGATGCCGGCGATCACGATCTCGATCAGGAGGCGGATCTTTCCGGAGAAGCCATGCGTCGTCGACTTCGTCACCTTGAGGAAGTCGTCATAGAAGCCGATGGCGCCGAAGCCCAGCGTCACGAACAGCACGGCCCAGACATAGAGATTGGTGAGGTCGGCCCACAGCAATGTCGACACGAAGATGCCGGAGAGGATCATGAGCCCGCCCATGGTTGGCGTACCCTGCTTCTCGATGATATGGCGTTGCGGGCCGTCGCTGCGGATCGGCTGGCCCCTGCCCTGCTTCACCTTGAGCAGCGAAATGATCGTCGGACCGAACAGCCAGATGAACAGGAGCGCGGTCAAGGTGGCCGAGCCGGTCCGCATCGTCTGGTAGCGGAACACGTTCAGCACCGAGACTTCGTCGGTCAGGCTGACAAGCAGATGATAAAGCATTAGCGGCCGTCCTTGTCGGGCGGAGCGGGGTGCGAAGAAGTGAATGCCGGTCTTTCGCGAGACCCCCGTTCCTTATCTTTGGAACCGATGACGTTCATGACCTTGGATTGTTTCAATCCAAGGTCATCGTGATCGGGTGAAAACTGCCCCCTTATGGCATCTACCAGCGGCCCCATCCGGCTGCCGAGCGATCCCTTGACCATTACCACATCGCCGGCTTTCAGCCCGCCGAGCAGCGCCGCCGCAAGACCGTCCGATTTGTCGGCATAGGCCCCGCGCCGGTGCGGCGGGGTCTTGTCCCAGAGATGGGCCATGAGAGGTCCGCTGGCATATAGGACATCGACCTTGGCGTCGTCTATGGCGCCGGCAAGCTCGGCATGCAGTTCGGCGGCCTTATCGCCGAGCTCCAGCATGTCGCCAAGCACCGCGATGCGCCGCCCGGCTTTCCCGGGCTGCGCCCGCTTCAGAAGGGCAAGTGCCGCACGCACCGAAACCGGATTGGCATTGTAGCTTTCATCGATGAGAAGGAGCCGCCCGCCAGGCGCCTCGAGCAAAGACTGGACACCCCGGCCCTTGGCCGGCTGCGCGGCGCCAAGGGCGAGGCTCGCGCGCGCCAGATCGGCGCCGGCGAGCTTGACGGCGGCGAGCGCTGCGAGGCTGTTGAGCACCATATGCTCGCCCGGCATGCCAAGCTTGTAGATCACTGCTTCGCCAAGGACCGTCGCGGTGATGCACGAGCAATCGGCATGGAGAACCGATCTTTCAAGCCGTATATCGGCGGCGGCCGCGCGCCCGAAGCCCACGATCTCGCGGATGCCGGCTTTGCGCGCCGCCGCCGCGAGGCGGTCGTAGAATTCATTGTCGCGATTGAGGATCGCATGCCCGCCAGGCTCGACCCCGAGGAATATCTCGGCCTTGGCATCGGCGATTTCGGCGACCGAGGAGAAATAGCCGAGGTGGCTCGCGACGACAGTGGTGATGAGGGCGATATGCGGGCGCACCATCGTGACCAAGGGCGTGATCTCGCCCGCATGGTTCATGCCGATCTCGAACACGCCATAGGCGGTATCGGCCGGCATGCGCGCCAAGGTGAGCGGCACCCCCCAATGATTGTTGAAGGAGGCGACCGAAGCGTGGGTGTGGCCCGATGCCGCGAGCGCGAGCCGCAGCATCTCCTTGGTGCTGGTCTTGCCGACGCTGCCGGTGATCGCGATGATCTTGGCCTTCGATCTGGCCCTGGCTGCAAGACCGATCTTTTCCAGGGCCTTCAACACGTCATCGACGACAAGCAGCGTACCGGCGGCGGCCATCGCATCCGTCGGGCGCGATACAATTGCGAGGCCGGCACCCGAATTGAGGGCGGAATGCGCATAGGCATGGCCATCGATGCGTTCGCCCTTGATCGCGGCGAAGATATCGCCTTTCGCCACGCTGCGGCTGTCGATCGAGACGCCGGTTAGTGGTATGGATACGGAGCCGCGTAAGCTCCCGCCGGTGATGGCGATGAGTTCATCGATCGTCCACAGCGCACGCTCAGCCATGATAGTCCCGGCCGGCAACCGCCGCTTTCACCGCATCATGATCGCTGAATGGCAGGACCGTCGTTCCGATGGTCTGCCCGGGTTCATGGCCCTTGCCGGCGACGAGGAGGATGTCGCCCGCTTCCAGAGCATCGACCGCCGTCCTGATGGCGAGTGCGCGATCGCCGATATCGATGCCGCCCGGACATGCCGCCATCACCGCGGCGCGGATCGCCGCCGGATCCTCCGTACGCGGATTGTCATCGGTCACATAAGGGATATCGGCGAGCTTTGCGACGATGGCGCCCATGAGCGGACGCTTGCCCTTGTCGCGATCGCCGCCGCAGCCGAAAACCACCGCGAGCTTGCGCGTCGCATAGGGCCTGAGCGCCGTAATGGCCTTTTCGAGAGCATCCGGCGTGTGGGCATAGTCCACGAAGATAGGGGCCCCCCTGGCCGAGCTCGCCACCAGATCGAGCCGGCCCTTCGCACCCTTCAACGATTCAAGCGCATGCAGCACGAGGGCTTCCTCGCCCCCGGTGGCGATGACAAGGCCCGCGGCAACCAGTGCATTCGAGACTTGGAAATCACCGACCAGCGGCAGATAGATCTCATGCTGGCCATTGCCGGTCGCCAGGACTAGGCGCTGTCCGAAGCCGTCGCGGACACAGGAAACAAGCTGGAGGCCGGCGCCCTTTGCGCCGACCGTGAAGATGGTGAGACCGTGAGCCCGGGCCCGCGCCATGACGTCCCTGGCGATATCGGTATCGGCATTGACGACGGCGGTAGAGCCCGGCGGCAGCAGTTCCGAAAACAGCCGCATCTTGGCGGCAAAATAATCTTCGAACGTGGAATGATAGTCGAGATGATCGCGGGTCAGGTTGGTGAAGCCCGCCGCCGCCAGCCTGACCCCATCGAGCCTGAACTGCGCTAGGCCATGGCTCGAGGCCTCCATCGCCAGATGCGTGACATGATCCTCGGCGAGACTGGCGAGCGCATGGTGCAGCTTTACCGGATCGGGCGTCGTATGGCTGAGATATTCCTCGCCCGAGGGCCCCACGATGCCGACGGTGCCGATGCTCGCGGCGCGAAAGCCCATTGACTGCCAGATCTGGCGGACGAAGGCCGCAACCGACGTCTTGCCATTGGTGCCGGTGACTGCGACGACGATATCGGGCTGGCTGCCGGCGAAACGCGAGGCGACGCGCGCGAAGAGCTGGTGCGGGTTGGCGGATTTGATCAATATTGAAGCTTCAGGCGAAGTCGTGGCCGATTGCCCGGCGATCACCGCGCGCGCACCGGCCTTGAGCGCCTGTGGAATGAATTGCGCACCATCGACCTTGGAGCCGGGCAGCGCGGCGAACAGGAAGCCCGGCTTCACTTGCCGGCTGTCGGCGGTGAGGCCGGAAATCGCCGCATCTTCCGCACCGCGCGGCAAGGCCGCATCATCCGCCAGCAACCGTGAGAGAAGGACGCTCATCGTCAGGTCCTGCCCTCCTTTTGCGCCTGCTTGGCAAGCATCTTGCGCTCGTCATCGGTGAGGATCGGCTCGACGCCGAGCAGCGGCGCGATGCGCGCGATAACATTGCCTGCCGTCGGCACCGCGTTCCAGCCCGAGGTCGAAAAGCCATAGGTCTCGGGCGTCGCCTGCGGCTCATCGAGCATCACCATCACGACATATTGCGGGTCTTCCATCGGAAAGGCGCCGACGAAGGACGTGAGATTCCTTCTCTTGTCATAGTGCCCGGCCACGACCTTCTCGGCGGTTCCCGTCTTGCCGCCGACGCGGTAGCCGGGGGCATTGGCGTTGGCCTTGCGGGCGCTGCCTTCGAGGGCATTGAGCCTGAAGAGGTAGCGCAGCTTTTCGCTGGTCTCGGGCTTCACCACGCGGCGCGCCAGCGCCTGGCCATCCGCCCGGTCACGCTTCAGGAAAGTCACCGGAATCATGTTTCCGCCACTGATCAAACCCGCCACCACTTGCGCTCCTTGCAGCGGCTGTACGGCGAAACCGTGGCCGAAAGCGACGGTCGCCTGGACCAGGCGGCCCCAGCGCTGCGGCAACAGCGGCTTGGCGCTTTCGGGAAGCTCGGTCACCAGCCGGTCCATCAGCCCGACGCGGCGCAGGAAATCCTTGTGCTTCTCGATATCGACACCGAGCGCCATGCGCGCGGCGCCGATATTGGAGGAATTGATGAACACCTCGGGCAGCGACAGGATGCGCCTTGTCGGCTCGAAATCGTGGATGACACTGCGCCCGATCACCAGCGGAGCGCGGGCGTCGAAGCGGCTGGTGAGGTCGGCGGTACCATAATCGAGCGCCATCGCGAAGGTCACCGCCTTGATGACCGAACCGAGTTCGAACACGCCGCTGGTCATCTTGTTCATCTGATCGACGGTGAAATTCTTCTGTTCCTGATTGGGATTGAAATCGGGAAGCGAGACGAGACCCAGCACTTCGCCGCTCTTCGCATCGAGCACCACAGCGCCGCCGGCCTTGGCATGGAATTTGGTGATCGCCTTGCCGACTTCATCGGCGATGGCATGCTGGACTCTCATGTCGATCGACAGGACCGCGGGCATCGCGCGCGAATTGTCCTCGCCGAGCGAGGCGGTATAGAGGGCGCCCTGGTCATCGAGGAATTTCTCGATGCCGGCGATGCCCTTCGAATCGAGATCGACATAGCCCAGCACATGGCCGGCCAGCCGTCCCATCGGATAGACCCGCTTGGTTTCCGCCCGAAAGCCGAAACCGGGAATGCCGAGATTGTGGATGGCTTCGCGCTCAGCCGGACTGACCTCGCGCTTGAGCCAGACAAAGGCACGCCCGGGCTGCGACAGCTTCTGGCGCAGCGATTTGGCATCAAAGCCCGAAACCGTCGCGGTCAGGAGTTCGACCGCCTCATCGACATCGAGAATCTTGCGCGGATCGGCGAAGAGGGAAAAGACCGACACATCGGTCGCCAGCACGACGCCATTGCGGTCGACGATGTCGGGCCGCGGCACTCTCTCGCTGTATTCGACGGCTGGCCGTTCCGGACGGCCCTGCCAGAGTGTCAGATAGCCGAGTTGCGTGCTGATCGTCGCGAAGAACAGGATGAAGCCAAAACTGACGAGGCGCAGACGGTTGCGTCCGGCAAGACTTCCATCTCTACGGGCGGAAAACAGCATCGCGCCTTTACTCCATGGCCTTGAGGATATCGCCGATCGCATCCTTGCCCTGCTCTTCCAGCTTGACCGGAGGCTCGGCGGGAACGCGGCCTTCGAGTTCGTCGATCTTCACGAATTGATCGGGCGAAATGCGCCTGAGATCGAGATGCTGCTCGGCCAGCCGCTGCAGGCGCTCGGGCCGGATGAGACTCGACCATTCGGCATTGAGCAGGCCGATCGTCTCCTTTTCATTGATGATCGCGGCATTCGTGCGGGTGATCTGGCGTTCGACGCCGCGGATCGAATGCTCCAGCGAATAGAGCACGTAGGCGGCACACAGCACCGCCACAACCAGACATGCATTGAAAGCTCTAAGCATCAGTTCCGGCCTCCGATTTGTGGAACCGCGATATTGTCGAGATCGAGCGGCAGCGCAGGTGCCGCGGTGCGTTCGCCGGCACGCAGTTTCGCCGAACGCGCCCGCGGATTCTGCATGGTCTCGATCTCGCTTGCCTCTTGATGGCCGCGAAAAACCGGCGTGAAACGCGCGTCGATCTCTGCTCGGCGAAGAAGCGCTTCACGATACGGTCTTCGAGTGAGTGGAAAGTCACGACCGCGAGGCGCCCGCCGGGCTTGAGCAGACGCTCGGCCGCCGACAATGCATGCGCGAGCTCATCAAGCTCCCGGTTCACATAGATGCGCAGGGCCTGGAACGTTCGGGTGGCCGGGTGGATGCGGTCCTGCGGGCGCTGCCGGCCGGTCGCCCTCTCCACCGCGCGCACCAGCGCCTGGGTGGTGAGAATGGGCTCAACGTCCCTTGCCTTGACGATCGCCTTGGCAATGGTGCGGGCTTTGCGTTCCTCGCCGAGCACGCCGATGATGCGCGTCAGTTGTTCCGTCTCGGCCTGGTTCACGACATCGGCCGCCGAGGCGCCTGATCGTTCCATTCGCATGTCGAGCGGGCCATCCTTGGCAAACGAAAACCCCCTCGCGGCGTCATCGATCTGCATGGACGAGACGCCGATATCGAGGGCGGCACCATCGATCATCGTCATGCCGAAACGATGGACGAGATGTTCCATGTCGCTGAATCGGCCTTCGACCAAGGTGAGGCGATCGGGGAAGGCGGCAACCAGCGCCGCGCCGCCGGCAATCGCGTCGGGGTCACGGTCGATGGCGATGACATTGCACCGGGCAGCGGCGAGCAGGCCCCTTGTATAGCCGCCGGCCCCGAAGGTTCCATCGACATAGATGCCGCCATCGCGCGGCTCCAGTGCAGACAGCACTTCCGCGAGCATCACCGGTCTGTGCCGGGCATCGGCGCTGGGCGACGTCATGATATTCGGTACGGTGAACAGATTACTAATGCAAAATCGACAATGCTCCGCACCGCCTTAACAAATCGTTTCGTGGCCACCCCGGTTAAGGGGAGGAAAAAGATGCCAGCCGGCCTGTAAGCCGGGTTCTGTCCACGCCTTTTTGGGGCGCTGGATGACCATTCATCTGGAGCGCATGTCGCCATGCGCTTCGCGCGACCAACCCGGGCGGCAGGTTGAAAACGACCCTGGGCCGAAGCCCGCGCCGCCCCTATTCGGTCTTGCTCCCGGTGGGGTTTACCGTGCCGCGCCCGTTGCCGGCCGCGCGGTGCGCTCTTGCCGCACCGTTTCACCCTTGCTTCGGACTGATCTGAAGCGGTCTGTTCTCTGTGGCACTATCCCTGGGGTTACCCCCGCCGGGCGTTACCCGGCACCGTATTTCCATGGAGCCCGGACTTTCCTCCCGAGAGGCGCGAGGCCTCCCCGGCGGCCATCCGACCAGCTGGCGGGGCAGAGTTAGGAGTGCCGGGACACCGCGTCAACCCTTGCGTGAATGCCGGAAATACCGGGAACCTGCATCCGCCTCCAGGTCGATACCGCGATCATCCTTTTCCCGATGCCCGGAGGCATTTTTTGCTTATTATTCAAGCCAGATCGGAAATATCCTGATCTGTTGCTAGAACTTCTCGAACGGCAAGGAGGGAACCTCGTATGGTCGAGCCGAAACGCCGGAATTGTGGCGGCACGTATTAGCGGGAGCAAGCACACTTCTAGTGTCTTATCCCTGCCGGGCAACTCGGCTATGTTTCGAGCGGGTACCGGTTCGCGCCTTACAACACGTCTGGATCACGCTCCAGCGTCCGCGACCAACTGGAGCGAGAGAGGGTGACATGTGGACGCGTTTTTTGCTGGCCGCCTTGCTGGCCTGGGCTGCCTTGCCGGCGTCCGCTCAGGAGCGTGAATGGATATTCGACACCGGCGATGAGGATGCCTATCTGGTCTTTGGCGTGCCTGATTCGGACGACGCGGGAGTAAGTTTTGGCTGCACGTTGCAATCTGGCGAAATCCGCATCTTTGTGCCGGAAGCGGGCGATTATCTGAAGCCAAACGACAAGATCAAGCTCGTGATCACGATCGCCGGCAAGGACTTCACCTTTGACGCGACGACCACAGCGAATGAAATGTCGGCGACGACCAGTGCCGAGGCCGAGATCAGGCCGGATGACCGGCTCTTCGCCGAATTGCGCAAGGCGGATCGTTTCACAATAAAGACCGGCACGGAGGAAAACACCTTCCCGCTCGAGGGTGCCGACTTCGACAGCCTGATCAGAGCCTGCAGCAAGAGTTAGGCGCATCATCCCCAAAAGTTGTCAGACTTTTCGGGCAAGATGAGGCGCAAAAGAGAAATCATGCCACGGCCGCTTCCGGCAGCGAATCGAGCAGATGCCGCAGGGTCTCGATCGTCGAGCGATCGGCGACGCCGTCGACCCGCGCCGGCCGGAAATGGCGCTGAAAGGCGCTTACCACCAATTTCGTCTCGGCATCGAACGCGCCGGTGATATCGACACCGTAGCCATAGAGCGCCAGCATCGCCTGCAGCGCTTCGACCGCATCGCCGCTGTCGCCCAGCTGCAGGAATTGCCCGCCACCCAACCTGCGCGGCGCAACCCAATGACCAATCCCCTGCTCATGGAGGCTTTTCCAGTCGAACTTCTCGCCCGGATCGATCTTGCGCCGCGGTGCCACGTCGGAATGGGCAAGGACATGTTCGGGCCTGATCGCATGTCGCGTGGCGATGTCGATCCCGAGTGCCACAATCGCTGCCATTTGCGCTTTGGTGAAATCGGGGTAGCCGCGATCATGGCCGGGATTGTGGATCTCGACGCCGATCGAGCAGGAATTGATGTCGCGTTCGCCCTTCCAGACCGACTGGCCGGCATGCCAGGCGCGCAGATCTTCATCGACCATCTGGGTGATGCGTCCTTCATTGTCGATCAGATAATGGCAGGACACTTTGGATGCCGGATTGCATAGCCAGGCGCAGGCCTGTTCGGCATCGTCCATGCCGGTATAGTGCAACAGCAGGATGCGCGCCGTCTTGCCTTTCTGGCGCGGTTCGAGATTGGGCGAGCGCATGATGCGATGCCGGAGCGCCGTCCCCTTCACAGGCGGCGTTCCCGTGCCACCGTCTCATAGGCGGCATTGATGCGCGCCAGCCGGTCGGTGGCGACTTCGATCATTTCAGGCGGCATGCCGGCCGCGATATGTTTGTCGGGGTGATGATCGCGTACCAGCTTGCGATAGTGTTTGCGCACATCGTCATCGCTGGCAAAAGGCTCGATGCCGAGGATGACATAGGGATCATCCTTTGCCGGCACCAGATGGCGCGCCTTGATGCGGACAAAGTCGCGCTTGGTGAATCCGAATATCTCGGCGACACTCTCGAGATAGGCGAGTTCGCGCTCATGCACGGCGCCATCGGCCTTGGCGATATGGAACAGGCTGTCGATGACGTCTTCCAGCACTTGCGGCCTTTGCGCAAACAGCCGCGACAGCTGGCGCGCATAGGCATCGTAGCCCGCCACGTCCTGCTTGGCGAGATTGAATACCCGCGCCACCCCGGCAAGCTCGCGTTCCGGCACCCGGAAGACCTGCTTGAAAGCGGTGATCTCCTCGCCCGTCACGATGCCATCGGCCTTCGCCATCTTGGCGCCGAGCGCGATGACGCCGATGGTGAAGGCGATCGACATTTCCGGATTCGAGCGCGGCTGGGTGATCTTCGCGAGGAAGGTCGAGACCGAGTCGCCAATTGCGGAAATTGCCTGACTTATGCGAGACCAGATGGACATGCGGCGGCGCAGCATAATGGATTCGACGGCAAGCGCCAGCCCGACCCTTCGCCACGGGGCGCGCTCCTTTTGGCGGTCCGAATTTCCTTGCAATTGACGCTGGGACTTCGAATGTGACAGGGATGGCTCCATGAGATGTCTGACGCTTGCCGTTTCAGCCTCGTTCCTCGGACTTTCGGGAGCCTTTCCGCCCGCCTGGGCGCAGGAGAAGTTCGACTGCACGAACCATGAAAATCTCGAGATCGCCGCAACGCTGAAACCGCTGATCGAGAAGGCCAAGCTGTGCAAGGGCCTCAAGAA
>VAZZ01000291.1 GCA_005884715.1 Alphaproteobacteria bacterium
CACCGGCCTCTTCACTTTCGAAGTCGATGATAAGATCGATATTCCGCGCTTCGCCGATCTCCTGAAATTCTTCCGGCTCGGCGTGAGCTGGGGCGGGCATGAAAGCCTGATCGTGCCGGTCGAGGCCTCGCTCGCCCAGACGCCCGGCGTCAATTCCTTCGACCGCTTCAGTGTCAGTCCGCGCGCCATCAGGCTGCATGTCGGGCTCGAAGATCCGGAAATGCTGTGGGCCGACCTGGAAAGGGCCCTCAACAAGAGTGTGAAGACTTAGAGCGTTTCCCGCCAAAGTTGCTCGACTTTGGCGATAAGGAAACGCTCCAAGAGTAGAGTGTCAACAAGGGAGGAGAACCGATGAAAAGACTACTGCAGACCATCATGTTCGGCGCCGGCATCGCTGCCCTGGCGAGCGTCGCTTCGGCCGAAACCAAGGTGCAGCTCGTTGAAGTGATCACCAGCCCGCAGCGCACCGAATTCCTGCGCAAGGAGCTCGATGAATTCGAGAAGGCCAATCCCGACATCAAGGTCGAGATCGTTTCGCTCCCCTGGGGCCAGGCCTTCGAAAAATTCCTCAGTATGGTGCAGGCCGGTGAAACACCGGATGTCGTCGAAATGCCGGAACGCTGGATGGGCCTCTATGGCAATAACGGCCAGCTCGAGGATCTCGGTCCCTATATGAAGGACTGGGCCGAGCTCGCAACCCTGGGCGACCGCGCCAAGCAGTTCGGTTCCACCGTCAAGAACACGCAATATATGCTCCCCTATGGCTATTATGCCCGGGCGATGTTCTGGAACAAGAAGCTGTTCGCCGAAGCGGGCCTCAAGGAAGCGCCGAAGACGATCGATGAATTCGTCGCCGACGCGAAGAAGATCGCCGAACTCGGCAATGGCAAATATGGCTATTGCCTGCGTGGTGGCCCGGGCGCTTTCGGCGGTATCCAGATGTTCATGAACATCATGGACGGCAAGCCCGGCTTCTTCAACGCGGACGGCACATCGACCTTCAATGAAGAAGGCTCGATCAAGGGCCTGCAGATGCTGCAGGACATGTACAAGAATGGCTGGGTGCCGAAGGACAGCGTCAGCTGGGGCTTCAATGAAATCGTCACCGGCTTCTATACCGGAACCTGCGCCATGCTCGATCAGGATCCGGACGCTCTCATCGGCATCGCCGAGAAGATGAAGGCGGATGATTTCGCTGTGGCGCCAATGCCCGTCGGTCCCAATGGCAAATCCTATCCGACGCTTGGCTATGCCGGCTGGTCGATGTTCGCCGACAGTCCGGCCAAGAAGGAATCCTGGAAGGTCATCGAGTTCCTCTCGTCCAACAAGCAGAATCTCGAATGGGCCAAGGTCGTCGGTGTGCTGCCGATTCATAATGGCGCCGAGCAGGATGCTCATTTCAAGACCGAACAGTTCAAGGGCTGGTTCGAGGAGCTTTCCAATCCCGACAAATATGTCTTCGTGACGCCGCCGACGCATCTTGAGAATCTGGGCGTGTTCTATGATTCGATGGTGCCGACCGGCTTCCAGGAAATCCTGCTGGCGAAGCGCACGCCTAAAGAGGTCGCCGATGAATGGGCGACATTCCTCACCGGCGAACAGAAGAAGTGGATGGAAAAGAACAAGTAGCAGACGCTGGAAAGCGAGGACCGTCACCCACATTTTCCCCCTCTCCCGTCCGCCAGGATGGGAGAGGGTGCCCGAAGGGCGGGTGAGGGCTCTTTGCCTGAACCGTGCTAGCTTGTTGAGGTCGTGACAGGTTGCGCGAAAGAGCCCTCATTCGGCCTTCGGCCACCTTCTCCCACGCTCCGCGCGGGAGAAGGTGAAAGCCTCTTATAGCCCTTCGCCCAGACGCAATGATATGACCGCACTCGCTGAAGACATCGGATTACTGCAAAGACAGGCGGATCGGCGCCGCTTCATCGAGCCGTGGCTCTATCTGAGCCCGGCCTTGATACTCATTTTCACTGTTCTCATCGTGCCACTCATCATCGGCATCAGCTATTCGTTCCGTAAATTCTCGGCCTTCCACTCCGAATATGCAGGCCTCGATCAGTATCGCGCCATGCTCGGAGATAGCGTGTTGCATGGCGCGCTCATCAACACAGCATGGTGGACGGTGGCAAGCCTCGTGCTTCAGTTCTTTCTCGGCCTCGGCCTTGCCCTCCTCCTCAACCGGCCGTTTCACGGGCGCCGCCTGGTGCAGGGTCTCGTCTTCCTGCCCTGGGCGGTGCCGATCTTCCTGACCGGGCTCACCTGGGCCTGGCTGTTCAATCCCCTCATCGGCCCCTTGCCGCATATCTTCCATGCCATCGGATTGCAGGCCGAGCCCGTCACCATCCTGGCGGATCCGGCGACCGCCATGTGGGGACCGATCATCGCCAATGTCTGGTTCGGCATCCCCTTCTTCGCCATCACGCTGCTCGCGGCGCGCAAAGCGATTCCCTCCGAGCTCTATGAGGCGGCAGCCATTGACGGCGCTTCGCCCTGGCAGCAATTCACCAAGGTGACGCTGCCCTTCCTCGCCCCAACCATCGCCATCACGGTAATGTTGCGCACCGTGTGGATCGCCACATTCGCCGATCTCATCTATGTCATGACCGCAGGAGGGCCCGCGGGATCGACCAATACGATCGCCACCTATATCTATGTGTCGGCCTTCAAATCGCTCGACAAGGGCTATGCCTCGGCGATCGCCGTTCTGCTTCTCGTCCTCCTCATCGCCTATGCGCTCATCGTCATCCAGATGCGGCGCACGCTTTTGAGGGATGTCTGATGCCAGGCCAATCCCTCTTCCAGCGTATCGCCGGCCAAATCGGCCTTTACGGCGCCGTCGCCTGCTACGTCGTCTTCGCGCTCTTGCCGATCTACTGGACGATCAAGATCTCGGTGACACCGCAGGATCTCCTCTACAGCGAGGGCATCCGCCTGTGGCCCAGCCGCATGACGCTCGCCAATTATGCAAGCGTGCTCAAGGCTTCCGATTTCCCGCGCTATTTCCTCAACAGCATCATCGTCTCGGTCTCAACCGCCTTTATCGTCACGGTGGTTGCCTCCTTCGCGGGCTATGCGCTGTCGCGCTTCCGCTTCCGCGGCAAGGCATTGGTGAGCCTCGTTCTGCTCCTCACCCAGACCTTTCCGCTGGTGATGGTCATCCCGCCGATCTACCGGATCATGGGGCAACTCGGCCTCACCGACAATCTGTATGGCCTGATCATCATCTACACTGCCTTCAACATCGCCTTTGCCACCTTCCTGATGCAGTCCTTCCTCGACGGCGTGCCGAAGGATCTCGAAGAAGCGGCGATGATCGATGGCTGCACGCGCCTTGATGCGCTGCGCCGCGTCATCCTGCCTTTGACGCTGCCCGGCATGGGCGCCACGGTCGCCTTCGTCTTCACCGCGGCGTGGAGCGAATTGCTGTTCGGCCTCATGCTGATCAACAGCGAGAGCCAGAAGACCTTCTCGGTGGGGCTTCTCACCTTTGTCGGCAAATTCGCGGTCGACTGGGGTCAGATGATGGCGGCTTCGGTGCTGGCGCTTATCCCAGTCTGCCTGTTCTTTCTCTTCCTGCAACGCTATCTGGTCACCGGCCTTACCGCCGGCGCCGTCAAGGGATAGATCATGGCCTCGGTTTCATTACGTGGCATCCATAAGAAATTCGGGCCGGTCAGCGTCCTCGAGAAGATCGATCTCGACATCGAGGACGGTGAGTTCGTCGTGCTGGTCGGCCCCTCAGGCTGCGGCAAGTCGACATTGCTCAGATCGATCGCCGGACTTGAAACCATCGATGGCGGGGAGATCCGCATCGGCGACCGGCTGGTCAATCATGCGGCACCCAAGGACCGCGACATCGCCATGGTGTTCCAATCCTATGCGCTCTATCCGCATATGGATGTTCGCCGCAACATGGCTTTCAGCCTGAACTTGCGCAAAAGCCCGGCGGAGCTGATCGCAGAGCGCGTCAGCGCGGCATCGGCGAAGCTAGGCCTCGGCAGCCTGCTCGAACGCCTGCCGAAGCAGCTTTCCGGCGGGCAACGGCAGCGCGTCGCCATGGGCCGGGCGATCGTGCGCAATCCAAAAGTGTTCCTGTTCGATGAGCCGCTCTCCAATCTCGATGCCAAACTGCGCTCAACCATGCGCACCGAGATCAAGGCGCTGCATCAGTCGCTCAAGACTACGTCGATCTATGTCACCCATGATCAGATCGAGGCCATGACCATGGCTAACCGCATCGTCGTGATGCATGACGGCATCATCCAGCAGGTCGGACCGCCGCTCGAGCTCTATGACCGGCCGGCCAATATCTTCGTCGCCGGCTTCATCGGCTCGCCGACGATGAATTTCTTCGATGCCGTCAGCCAGGGGAAATCGGCGCGCCTCGGCGATGGATCGGCGCTTGTCCTTCCCACCGGCGCTGTGGTGAAGGAAGGCCGGGAGATTGTGATCGGGATAAGGCCGGAGCATCTGCGTTTCTCGGGCGAAGGCCTTCCCGGCAGGGTGGTAGTGGTCGAGCCCCTTGGCATGAGCACACAAGTGACGCTCGATGCGGCCGGAGAACGCGTCACGCTCATGGCGCTCGAGCGTCCCAGTCTCGCACCCGGCGATGCGAAATCTCTGACGGCCCGGCCTGAGGACATCCATGTTTTCGATCGATCCACGGGACTGAGGTTGAACTAGCTTGCCTCTTGCAATTGTCGGCCAAGCCGTGAGATTTGGGAAATATCAGCATGTGAAGTCACGCCTAGAGGTGGGCGGCCGGAAATTCCGGAAGAGTCCGAAATGCTAACTCATTGATATTGCTGGAGGCGGCATTTGCGGAAATTCATTATTTATTCCCTTTTTCCGGTGTTTTGAGAGCCGGCGACCTGACCCCATTGCGCCGGGAGCTGATATTTTCACCGATGAAAAAATCGATGAATCGCTAGCCATATGAATGTCTTAACCGCATTGGAGCGAGGGCGACGCCACCCCTGCCGTTAGCGAGCTGGATCTGAGCACCGCCGGCAATCTGATTATTTTCCACTATTTTATTCGCCAGGTGCTCTTGGGCGAGACTCGGACCCGTTGAATTCAGGCCACGCGAGCTGTGCAGATTTGCATTTATTCAAGAGATGCCGGCTTTCGCCGAGATGTCGAAGTCATTCATCTGGGTTCCCATTTGCGCGCTAATATGCAAAAGCTTCGTCCCGCAATAATGGGCAGGGTGCGTGGCGCGCAAACCGGATTCAGACGCAGACAGGCTCGATGACGCGGCACGGGCGGGCTGGCTATATTATATCGCCGGCAACACCCAGGACGAGATCGCCCGCAAGCTCGGCGTATCCCGACAGACGGCGCAACGGCTCGTCTCGCTCGCGGTCAGCGAGAAGCTGATCAAAGTCCGGCTCGATCATCCGATCGGCCATTGCCTCGAGCTTTCGGAAAAGCTGAAAGCTCACTACGGCATCGATTTCTGCGAAGTCGTGCCGAGCGACCCGGAATCGACCTCGACGACGCTTGGTGTTGCCGAGGCCGCGGCGGCCGAGCTCGAGCGCTATCTCGTCTCGCAGCATCCGGTCATCGTCGCCATGGGAACAGGACGCATGCTGCGCGCCATGGTCGAGCAATTGACGCCGATGGATTGCCCGCAACACAAGGTCGTTTCGCTTGTCGGCAATATCGCGCCCGACGGCTCGGCTTCGCTTTTCGATGTGGTGAGCCGCATCGGCGACCGGGTGAAGGCGCCGCATTATCCGATGCCGCTGCCGGTGATCGCCACCACTGTGCATGAGAAATCCCTGCTTCTGGCACAAAAGCCCCTGCGCAATGTCATCGAGCTGGCGCGCCAGGCGGACGTGACCTTTGTCGGCATCGGCACGGTAGATGAGGACGCGGCACTGTTGCGCGACGGCTTCGTCAAGCCCGATGAAATCCGCGCACTGGTCAGGACCGGGGCGGTCGGCGAGATCATCGGCTGGGCCTATGACGCCAATGGGACGCTGATCGACGGGCTGACCAATGACCGGGTGCTGAGCGTCCCGCTTGAACAGCCGGCGCCCCGCAGAATGATCGGCGTCGGCATGGCGATACCGCGCCTGCGCGCTATCAAGGGTGCCATGCGTGGGAAATTGATCAATGGCCTGATCACGAATGAGAGGATGGCTGAGCTTTTGCTTGAATAACTAGCAAAAGCCCAAAATTTATTCCCGAGTAGGAACAAGAAGTTGATTAGCATGTTGCGGTGCTTTTGTGCGGTGCAGCAGTAAAACGGCTTGACTTAATCTCTCGATCATTATGAGATAATGCTCATTAAAGAAGCAAATGCTCGCTACATATGGGAGGATATCAATGAAAGCCATCCTGACTGGCGTTCTCGGCGCCTTCGCTTTTGCCGCTCTTTCGACCACTGCCCTTGCCGACACCAAGCTCACCATCGCCACCGTCATCAATGGCGACATGGTCCGCATGCAGAAGCTGACCGATGACTTCACCAAGGCCAATCCGGACATCTCACTCGAATGGGTCACGCTCGAGGAGAATGTGCTGCGCCAGAAGGTGACCACCGACATCGCCACCAAGGGCGGCCAGTTCGACGTCCTCACCATTGGCACTTATGAAGTTCCGATCTGGGCTAACAAAGGCTGGCTCGTGCCGCTCGCTAGTCTGGGTGCGGTTTATGACGTCGATGACCTGCTGCCAGCGATCCGTGGTGGTCTGTCGATGGACGGCAAGCTTTTCGCTGCGCCCTTCTATGGCGAAAGCTCCATGGTCATGTATCGCACCGACCTGATGGAGAAGGCCGGGCTCAAGATGCCTGACAATCCGACCTGGGAGTTCGTTGCCGACGCGGCGCGCAAGATGACCGATAAGGCAAGTGAAACATATGGCGTCTGCCTGCGTGGCAAAGCCGGCTGGGGCGAGAATATGGCTTTCCTGTCGGCAACCGCAAATTCATTCGGCGCCCGCTGGTTCGATGAGAACTGGAAGCCGCAATTCGATCAGCCGGAATGGAAGAACACTCTCACCTTCTATCTCAATCTGATGAAAGATGCCGGCCCTCCCGGTGCCTCCTCGAATGGTTTCAACGAGAATCTGGCGCTGTTCAATTCGGGTAAATGCGGCATGTGGATCGATGCGACGGTCGCCGCTTCTTTCGTTACCAATCCGAAAGATTCAAAGGTTGCCGACAAGGTCGGCTTTGCGCTCGCACCCGACAATGGCCTCGGCAAGCGCGGCAACTGGCTGTGGGCGTGGTCGCTCGCGGTGCCGGCCGGCTCGCAGAAGGTCGAAGCGGCGCAGAAGTTCGTCTCTTGGGCCACGAGCAAGCATTATATCGAACTCGTCGCTTCGAAAGAGGGCTGGGCCAATGTGCCTCCCGGCACGCGTACTTCGCTCTATAAGAATCCGGAATATCTTAAGGCGGCACCCTTCGCGAAGATGACGCTCGACTCGATCAATTCTGCCGATCCGAACCATCCGACCGTCAAGCCGGTTCCCTATGTCGGCGTGCAGTTCGTCGCCATTCCTGAATTCCAGGGTATCGGCACGACGGTCGGGCAGATCTTCTCCGCCGCCCTTGCCGGCGAGAAGTCGGCAGACGACGCGCTCGCGGAAGCGCAGGCCGCAACGACGCGTGAAATGACCAAGGCTGGTTACATCAAGTAGGTGACCTCCCAAAAACTGGACTGCCCGGTCCTGCCGGGCAGTCACCTTCTTCTCAAGATTACGCTGATATCGAATGCACATCTCACAAATTCTCAGACCTCTCCAGACTTTACCCTCGCCTGTTGCGAAGCAATGGGAGAGGGTGGCCGAAGGCCGGGTGAGGGCTCTAATCTGAGCAACCGAGAGCAGTATTCAACACGATTGCCCTGATCTTACTTGGCAAAGAGCCCTCAATCGCCCTTCGGGCACCTTCTCCCACGCTGACGCGCGGAGAAGGGGAAAATGAGGGAGATATGTGAATAGACGGGAGCTTCGCATGGCTACGCAGCAAACACGAGTGCTCGGCAAACTGGCCGTAGCGCCCTCTGTAGTCGTCCTCTTCCTGTGGATGATCGTACCGCTCGGCCTCACCATCTATTTCTCGCTTCTGCGCTACAATCTCCTCGATCCCGGCAATGAGAGCTTTATCGGCATTCTCAACTACCAATATTTCCTGAGCGATCCCACCTTCTTCGCCGCCATCGGCAATTCGCTGAAGCTCGTCTTCGCAGTGCTGGCGATCAGCATCATTGGCGGCACGCTCCTCGCCCTCCTCCTCGATCAGGCGATCGTCGGGCGCAATATCGTCCGCCTGATGATCATTGCTCCGTTCTTCGTCATGCCAACAGTGAGCGCACTGGTCTGGAAGAACATGTTCATGCATCCGGTCTCCGGACTCTTCGCCTGGTTGATGAAATCAGTTGGCCTCCAGCCCATCGAATCATGGTGTCCTGGCAGTGGCTGCCTTTTGCCACCCTGATCCTCCTCACCGCCATCCAGTCGCTCGACGAGGAACAGAAAGAGGCGGCCGAGATGGATGGCACGCCGCCCCTCTCCTATTTCTACTATATCGTGCTGCCGCATCTCGCCCGGCCGATCACCGTCGTCATCCTGATCGAGACCATTTTCCTCCTCAACGTCTTTGCGGAGATCTATGTCACCGGCACTGGCGGCCCTGCCGGCAACCTGCCCTATCTCGTCTATTTCCAGGGCCTTCTCAATTTCGATGTCGGCGGCGCCTCGGCGGGCGGCATCGTGGCGGTCGTGCTTGCCAATATCGTGGCCTTCTTCCTGATCAGGATGATCGGCCGGAACCTGGAGGGTTAGCAGATGGCCCGCGCTCAATCCGTCCGTCGCCGCGCCGTCGCCTCCATAGCGGCCTGGCTGATCGGCTTCCTCATCTTCTTTCCGATCCTGTGGACCATCATCACCAGCTTCAAGACAGAGCTCGAAGCTTTCTCCACGCCGCCCAAATTCCTGTTCTTTCAGTGGACATTGGAGAATTACGGCATCGTCCAGGAGCGCTCTAACTATCTGCGCTTCGTCTCGAATTCGCTTATCCTTTCGATCGGCTCGACCTTGGTGGCGCTCCTCTTCGCGATCCCCGCCGCCTGGGCCATGGCCTTCGCGCCCGGCAAGCGCACCAAGGATCTCTTGATGTGGATGCTCTCCACCAAGATGATGCCGCCGGTTGGCGCCTTGATCCCGGTCTATCTCATCTTTCGCGACATGAGACTGCTCGATTCGCGCGGCGGCCTGATTGCCGTGCTGTTCCTGCTCAACCTGCCGATCATCGTTTGGATGCTCTACACATATTTCAAGGAGATCCCTGGCGAGATCCTCGAAGCGGCGCGCATGGATGGTGCATCGCTGTGGAAGGAACACGTCTATGTATTGGCCCCCATGGCGGTGCCGGGCATCGCCTCCACATTGCTGCTCAATATCATCCTGGCGTGGAACGAGGCGTTCTGGACGCTCAATCTCACCACCTCCGCCGCGGCACCGCTCACCGCCTTCATCGCGTCCTATTCGAGCCCTGAAGGTCTGTTCTGGGCGAAGCTTTCCGCCGCATCGACCATGGCGATCGCACCCATCCTGGTACTGGGGTGGTTCGCGCAAAAGCAACTTGTCCGTGGCCTCACCTTCGGAGCTGTAAAATAATGGGCACCATTGTTCTGAAAGATGTGCAGAAGCGCTTTGGCGAAGTCACCATCATTCCCAATGCCAATCTCTCCATCAAGAACGGCGAATTCGTCGTCTTTGTCGGCCCGTCGGGCTGCGGCAAGTCGACCTTGCTCAGGCTCATTGCCGGTCTCGAAGATGTGACG
>VAZZ01000292.1 GCA_005884715.1 Alphaproteobacteria bacterium
TGACCGCGGCATCGATCGAATTGCCGCCGTTGCGCAAGACATCGAGGGCCGAGATTGTCGCGAGCGGAGAGGATGTTGCAGCCATGCCATGAGCGCCATAGGCGACGGAGCGGCCGGGAAACTGGAAACTGCGCATGCCACCGTTTAGCGCGCCGGCCAGAGTGTCGCAATCCGCACGGAAGTGCCGTTTCGCTATCGCCTTGCAGCGGCCGCCTGTCTATTGTTCGCTCCTCTTCAGAAATTGTGCGCTGAATGCGATGGGAGGAATTCACGATCATGGCCACCGTCAAGAGTGATATTGAAATCGCCCGTGAAGCGAAGATGAAACCGATCCTCGAGATCGGCAGGAAGCTCGCCATCCCGGTAGATGATCTGATCCCCTATGGTCACACCAAGGCGAAGCTGTCGCTCGATTTCATTTCCGGTCTTTCGAAGAAGAAGGACGGCAAGCTCATCCTCGTCACCGCCATCAACCCGACGCCTGCCGGCGAAGGCAAGACGACCACCACGGTCGGTCTCGGCGACGGCCTCAACCGGATCGGCAAGAAGGCGATGATTTGCCTGCGCGAGCCCTCGCTCGGCCCCTGCTTCGGCATGAAGGGCGGTGCAGCCGGCGGCGGCTATGCGCAGATCGTGCCGATGGAAGATATCAACCTGCATTTCACCGGCGACTTTCACGCCATCACCTCGGCGCACAATCTCCTCGCGGCGATGATCGACAACCACATCTATTGGGGCAATGAGCTCGGCCTCGATACCCGCCGCATCTCCTGGCGCCGCGTAATGGACATGAATGATCGTGCGCTCCGCGAGATCGTCTGCTCGCTGGGCGGCGTCGCCAATGGCTTCCCGCGCGAGGCCGGCTTCGACATCACGGTCGCTTCCGAGATCATGGCCATCCTCTGTCTCGCGACTTCGATCGAGGATCTCGAGCGTCGCATCGGCCAGATCGTTATTGGGCACAAGCGCGACAAGGGCCAGGTCCTCGCCAAGGACATCAAGGCCGCCGGCGCCATGACGGTGCTGCTCAAGGACGCACTGCTCCCCAATCTCGTGCAGACGCTCGAAAACAATCCGGCTTTCGTCCATGGCGGTCCTTTCGCCAATATCGCACATGGCTGCAATTCCGCCATGGCGACGAAGGCGGCGCTCAAGCTTTCCGACTATGTCGTCACCGAAGCGGGCTTTGGCGCCGATCTGGGGGCGGAGAAATTCTTCGACATCAAATGCCGCAAGGCCGGCCTCCATCCCGATGCCGCAGTCATTGTCGCGACGGTGCGCGCTCTCAAGATGCATGGCGGCGTCGCCAAGGAGGAACTCAAGAAAGAGAATGTCGAGGCGCTGAAGAAGGGCCTCGCCAATCTCGGCCGCCACATCGAGAATGTGAAGAAGTTCGGGGTGCCGATCGCCGTCGCGGTCAATCACTTCGTCACCGACACCGATGCCGAGGTTCAGGCGATCACCGCCTTCTGCCGCGAGCATGGCGTCGAAGGCTTCAAATGCACCCATTGGGCCGATGGCGGCAAGGGCACCGAGTCGCTCGCCAAACATGTCGCGGCCTTGGCCGACAAAGGCGCGAGCCAGTTCCATCCGATCTATGATGAAGAGATGCCGCTGTGGGACAAGGTCAGGACCATCGCGCGCGAGATCTATCGCGCCGACGACGTCGTCGCCGACAAATCAGTGCGCGACCAGTTCAAGGCCTATGAGGCGCAGGGCTACGGCAAATTCCCGATCTGCATGGCGAAGACGCAATATTCGTTCTCTACCGAATGTCGTGCCGATCCGCGAAGTCAGGCTGTCGGCCGGCGCCGAGTTCATCGTCGTCATCTGCGGTGACATCATGACGATGCCGGGCCTGCCCAAGGTGGCATCGGCGGAAATGATCGGCCTCGACGCCAAGGGCCAGATCGCCGGACTGTTCTGACCAGGGATCAGATATCAGGCGGCAGGAGCTCCTGATCCCCGATCCCCGATATCTGCTCCCTGATTCAAACCGCCTCGCCTTGCAGCAGTTTCGGCAGGCGCCCAGTCTCGCCGGCAGCTTCGCGCATGAAAAAACCTTTGAGCGCGCCGAGACTGCCGGCGGTGCGCAGGCCGATGTCGCGGAGTGCTCTCAGAGCTGGATTGTCGTTGGAGAACAGCCGCGTCAGTCCATCGGTCGCCACCGCCGTCATCACCGTGTCGAAGCGCCGCCAGCGCGCATAGGTCTCGAGCACGCCGGAAGCGCCCGGATCAAGGCCGAGTTTGACCGCTTCGGAAACGCATTCGGCGAGTGCTGCCACATCGCGAAGGCCGAGATTGAATCCCAAGCCGGCGATCGGATGGATGACATGCGCCGCATCGCCGATGAGAGCCAGCCTGTCGGCGATGAAGGACTGCGCGATCTGCATGGCGAGCGGATAGACATGGCGCGGGCCCGCGATGCTGAGTTCGCCCAGATGGCCGCCGAAGCGGGCTGACAGTTCGGCGAGGAATTGGGCATCATCGAGCGCCATGATGCGCTTGGCGTCATCGCTACTCTCCGTCCACACGAGAGAGCTGCGATTGTGGGTGAGCGGCAGGATGGCGAAGGGGCCGGAGGGCAGGAAATGCTCTTCGGCGCGTCCGCCATGCGCCCTCTCATGCCGAACAGTGGTGACGATGCCCGACTGGTCATAAGACCAGCCATAGGTTTGAATGCCGGCGGCCTTGCGGGCAGGCGAAGCACGCCCGTCGGCGGCGATGAGAAGCGAGCCTTTCGCTTCATCGCCGACAGGGAAACCGTAGGAGGCGATGCGCGCCTGCGTCTCGAGGCGGATCGTGGGCGAGGCCAATGCCGCATCGAGAAGCGCGCCATAGAGATGGCGGTTCTCGACCATATAGGCCGAAGCCTCGCCGTCATGATCATCCTCGCCGAAATGGAGAAGGGCGGGACGGGCGGCCGCACCCGGCTTTGAATCGGTGACGATGATGTCGCGCATCGGCTCGGCATGGGCAGCGATCTCGTCCCATATGCCAAGCGCCTCCAGCATCCTCCGTGATGACGCGGTGATGGCCGAAGCGCGGCCATCGAAGCTGTCGCGGGCGAATTTCGTTGGATCGGCCTGGTCAAGGATGAGGATGTCGAGGGGCCGGAGCGCCCGCGGCCCGGCCAGCGCCACGGCCGCCGCGAGCCCGTTTAAGGCAGCACCCGCGATCAGGATGTCCGCTTTTTCCATGAGAAAGGAGAAGCCAGCTTCAGCAGCCATCGTCAAGGCGCCAGTATGCATAAATTTTGTGCATTTTTGCATGTTTGCCTGAAAATTGATCAGCACCATCAAAACGAATCAGCATCCGCCTAAG
>VAZZ01000295.1:0-3319 GCA_005884715.1 Alphaproteobacteria bacterium
ACATGATAACGCCGTCCGCGGCATTTTGTGCCGGGGCGGCGTCGAAGTTCCCGTGCTCCAGGTCAGGCTGCGACGGTGGCGCCGAGGTCAGCATTCCTCGACGCCAAGGCCAGTGCGTTGACCCGGCCCGCCGCCTTCTTCAACGCGGCGTCAGTGGCCTCCGGGCCCATGCCGACACCTTCCACCCGGATGACCTCAATATCATTGAGGCCGATGAAGCCCAGAGCGGTGCGCAGATAGGGGATCGCATGATCAAGCGGGACGGCCGGGCCTTCCGAATAGACGCCGCCCGAAGCCAGCACGATGTAGACTTTTTTGTCGGTGACGAGGCCCTTGGGACCCTCCTTGCCATAGGAGAAGGTGCGGCCGGCGCGGGCAATGTGATCGATCCAGGATTTGAGCGTCGAGGAAATGGCGAAATTGATGAGGCCGGTCGCCAGGATGATGGTGTCGGCGGCCATGAGCTCATCGACCGCCGCATCGGATACGCCGACCACCTTGGCCTGGCGATCGGTGCGGGCCTCGGCCGGAGTGTAGATGCCGGATGCATAGTCGGAATCAATATGGGGCAAAGGGTGGGCGGCGAGGTCCCGGACGACCAGGTCAGTAGACGGATCAGCGGCCTGGAGCTTGTGTGCCAGATCGGAGGCGATCCGGGTCGAATGCGAGGCAGGGCCGCGGGGGCTCGATGTAACGAGAAGGATGGACATGGGGTTTGGACTTTCGCGTTGAAGTTGACGCCCTCAATATGTGCCTATCGATCCATAGAAAAACTGGCATAATTTCTATCAAACATATCGATTATTTCGATATGTACCCCAACGCTCGACCGGCTCCAGATCCTCCAGTCGGTGGCCGAGACCGGCAGCTTCTCGGCCGCCAGGTGCAAGCTCAACCGAGCCCAGTCAGTCATCAGCTACGCGAAGGGGCGGCTGATCGAGCTTGATCTGGAGCCTTATGGCGAGCTGCGCGGTCCGTACTTCGCGATGCATCGCGACTATCCGCATTGCGGCCGGCGGCTTCATGGCTGATCCGGCAGTTCAAGAGCCAGCACGGCTGCTTCAATGAATTCGCGCCGGATGGTGCGATTTCGGCGGAACATTCGCAAAAGGCAGTCGATATGCTTGATGGTAGATGGCGGAGTGTTAGGTTCCGGTGACAGGAGGAGAAATCATGCACTACAGCGGTGGATGCCATTGCGGGCGGATCGCCTTCGAATTCGACAGCGAGGCGCCGATCGGCGAAGTCATCGAGTGCAATTGCTCCTTGTGCTCGAAGCGCGGCCATCTCCTCGCCTTCGTGCCGCGCGACAAATTCACCTTGAAGACGCCCGAGAAGGATCTTTCCACCTACACTTTCAACACGCACCGCATCCGGCATCATTTCTGTTCGCGATGCGGCTGCGGGCCGTTCGGCGAGGCGAAGGCGCCGAACGGCATTGCCATGGCGTCGATCAATATGCGCTGCGTCGAGGGCTTCCAGCGCGGGCAGGTCAAGTTCAAGAAATTCGACGGGCGCAGTCGCTGATGATCGTACCCGTTCTCGAGACAGCACGACTCAGGCTGCGTGCGCATGACGTCGATGATTTTCCGGACCTCATGGCCATGTGGACGGAAAGGGCGGTTACCCATTATATCGGCGGAAAGACGATGCGGCCCGATGAATGCTGGACCAGGCTTCTGCGCTATCGCGGCCTCTGGCCGCTGCTCGGCTTCGGCTATTGGGCGGTCGAGGAGAAATCGACTGGACGCTTCGTTGGCGATATCGGTTTCGCCGATTTCCACCGCATGATCGAACCTTCGATCCGCGGCGTGCCGGAAATTGGCTGGGTGCTGGCGCCGCATGTTCACGGCAAGGGCTATGCGTCGGAAGCCGTTGCGGCGGCGATCCAGTGGTTCGACGCGCAAGGCAAAAGGCGCTGCGTCTGCATCATCGATCCCGCCAATGAACCGTCGCTTCGGCTCGCGGCGAAGAACGGCTTCCGGGAATATTGCCGCACGACCTTCATGGGCGATGAAGTGATTTTGTTCGAACGAAAATAGACGGCCAAGAGGTCGCGGGCGGCATCACTTTCGCGGGCACGGTTTTTTGCGTAGCTTGACGCCATGTCGAAGCTTTTCCCCCATCTCTTCACCCCGTACCAAGTCAAGAAAACAGAGTTCCGTAACCGGATATTCTCGACCGGGCATGACACCTATCTACCGGAGAACTACCTGCCGTCGGAAGCGCTGAGCGCCTATCACGTGGCGCGCGCGAAAGGCGGCGCCGGGCTCATCGTCGTGCAGGTCGTCGGGGTGCATGAATCGGCGCGCTATACCGACGATCTCCTGATGGGAACCGATGATGGCTGCATCAAGCCCTTCGCCCGGATGATCGATGCCATCCATAAGGAGGGCACCAAAGTCTTCGTCCAGCTCTTCCATCCGGGCCGCGAATTGCTGGGCCGGCCAGAAGGTGTCGCGCAAGCCTCCTTTGCGCCCTCCTTCTCGCCCTCCGAGCGCTTCCGCACCGCGCCCCGGCCGATGTCGCTGGCTATGGTCGAGGAAATCATCACGGGCTATGGGCAAGTGGCGCGGCGCATGGCGGAAGCGGGTGCCGATGGCGTCGAGATCGTGGGCAGCCACGGATATCTGCCGGCGCAGTTCCTCAATACGCACGTCAACCGGCGGGAGGATCGGTTCGGCGGCTCGCTCGAGAACCGCGCCCGCTTCATCCGTGAAGTGGCGCAAGCGGCGCGGCGCGCCGTTCCTGCCGATTTCATCATCGGCCTCAGGCTGTCGGGCGAAGAACTCGATGTCGATGGCCTCCAGGAAGACGAGACGCTGGCCGCCTGCCGCCTCCTCAAGGACGATCTCGATTATTTCAATGTCATAGCCGGGACATCGGCCTCGCAGGGCGGCGCCATCCATATCGTGCCGCCGATGCTGATCGAGAATGCCTATGTGGCGCCCTATGCGCGCAAGCTCAAACAAGCGATCGGCAAGCCGGTCTTCGTCGCCGGGCGCATCAACCAGCCGCATGAGGCCGAGAAGGTGATCGCCGAAGGGGCGGCAGATATGTGCGGCATGACGCGGGCGATGATCTGCGATCCGCAAATGGCCAACAAGGCGAAAGCCGGCGCGACTGATGATATCCGCGCTTGCATCGCCTGCAACCAGGCCTGTATCGGGCATTTCCAGCTTGGCCTGTCGATCTCCTGCATCCAGCATCCCGAGACCGGCCGCGAACTTGCCTTTGGCGAGAAGCCCAGGACCGCACGCGTCAAGCGGGTGATGGTGGTGGGCGGCGGGCCCGCCGGTCTCAAGGCCGCGGCGGTCGC
>VAZZ01000295.1:3364-5308 GCA_005884715.1 Alphaproteobacteria bacterium
CGGCGCGAGCGGAATTCGGCGGCATCATCACCAATCTCACGCGCGAAGCGGAGCGTTCGGGTGCGCGCATCGTGAAAGGCAAGGCGGTCACGCCGGACTTCCTTAGAGCGCAAGCGCCGGACGCCGTCATCCTGGCGTCGGGCTCGCTGCCGCATCGCCCGCCGGCCGAAATCGGCGATGACGCCCATGTCATCCATGCCGTCGATGTCCTGAAAGGGGCGAAGACCGGCGCCAAGGTCGTCATCTATGACTGGCTTGCCGACTGGATCGGTCTCGGCGTCGCCGAAAAGCTCGCGAGCGAAGGTGCCGATGTCAGGCTCGCCGTCAACGGGCTCTCGCCCGGCATCGCAATCCAGAACTATACACGCGATGCCCATCTGGCACGGCTGCATCGCCTTGGCGTGAAGGTGCTGCCCATGATGCGGCTCTATGGCGCCGATGCGACGAGCGCCTATTTCCTCCATACGACGGCGCAGGAGCCGGTGGTGCTCGAAGATGTCGACACGATCGTGCTTGCCTGTCCCAATGCGCCGGAAGATTCGCTCACCGAAATGGCGCAGGCCTTCGAGCATTATGTCATCGGCGATTGCCTTTCGGCGCGCACCGCCGAGGAAGCAGTCTATGAAGGGCTCAAAGCGGGAATGGCGGTGTAGATCTCACGGGCGAAGGGGCGTTGATTGACGCCGCCCTCCCGCCCGTGCCACGTTTGCCCGGTGCGCCGTCTCTTCCAATTCGAATCGAGAGAACAACCACTCGCGGCCCCGCGCAGCTTCGCCATGCGGCTGGCGCGCAACGGCTTGTGGAGTGCCGGCTTCATCGTCGTGTGGCTCGTCATCGGCATGGCGGGCTATGGGGGCTTCGAGGGAATGGGTGTCGTCGACGCCTTCGTCAATGCGGCGATGATCCTTTCCGGCATGGGCCCGGTCCAGGTGCTCAACACGGCGGGCGGCAAGATTTTTGCCGGCCTCTATGCCATCATTTCTGGCATTGTCATCTTCGGCATCGCCGGCATCGCGCTGGCGCCTCTGTTTCATCGCATGCTGCATAGATTCCACCTCCAGGATGGTGAAAGTGCCGCCAGGGGCCGGGGGAAAATTGAATGAAGTGCGTCATCTTCCGTATGTTCCAGGGAGTGGAGGCGGACGCTTGCACTTTGCGTTTCGGCACCGTCATGGCGGCCACGCCCGCGACCACGCAAATGAGTCCGATCCAGGCCGTGTCGCCCAGGCTCTCGGAGAGGAAATAAGCGCCAATGGCGACGCCGATCGGCACGCGCAGATAGGCCTGGGCGGTGGTTCCGACTGAACCCAGCGTCCTGACGAGTCGGAAGAAGATGCAGAAGGCCAAAGCGGTGGAGAAAGCTGCAAGCGCCAGCAGCGCCATGAGCGACGAGGTCGAGGGGGCGAGCCCCCACGGCCTGTCGATGAGGAGGCTCAAGGGGATCAGCATCGCTGCACCGCAGACCATCGAGCCCGCCGCCGGCATCATCGGATCGAGATCCTTGAAATTGCGTCCGAAGATCGCCGCCCCCGCATAGCTCACCGTGGCGAGGATGATGGCGAGCTGCGCCATAAGCTCGCGGCCGAGCCCGGAAAGCGCCTCGACCCCGATGATCAGGCAGATGCCGGCCATGCCGGCGATCACGCCGAAGAATTTGCGCAAAGTGGCGGGCTCATGCCGCGTGATGGCGATGGTGATGAAGAAGGTGAAGATGGGCGTTGTCGAGTTGAGGATGGCGGCGAGACCCGCATCGACGGTGCGCTCGGCCCAGGCGATGAGGGTGAAGGGCAGCACACTGTTGATCGAGGCCTGGATGGCGAAACGCTGCCAGCTTGCCCGGTCGTGCGGCAGGCCGAGGCCGCGCAGCCGCAGGACCAATACAAGGATGATCGCCGCGATCAGGGTGCGCGCGGCGATCAAGGTGACGGGTGGGATGGTTGCGAC
>VAZZ01000297.1 GCA_005884715.1 Alphaproteobacteria bacterium
ACGTGACTTTGCCAGCATGAAATGAGCTTCTGAGAATGATGAAGCCGAGTTGTTTCAGCATAGCGGTTTGGCCGAAGAGCGCAAGCTTGCCCGCCGGCGATCGGGCCTGGGTTGCATGTTTTGCTGTTGCGGAATACCGTCGAGGAGCATGCGCTCTTGCCCGTCGTGGACTGCAGCTGCGTGCCGATTGCTCCATAGGAGGCGCGTGGATATGAGGCCATCCGAATCCGGCAAGAGAGTTGATCTCTACGGCGCCAGTTATCGAAATTTCGCGACCGATCTCTATGCGGATATCCGCCGCGAGGCGTTTGGCGAAGACATTGGCCAGACAGGATGGCTGGCCGCGGAAGAGCAGGACTTGTTCCTTGAATGGTTGCACTTGTCGCGCTCGAGTCAATTGCTCGATCTGGCCTGCGGATCTGGAAGGCCGACTTTACGCATCGCACAGAAGACCGGGTGCCACGTCTCGGGCGTCGATCTGCACACTGAAGCAGTTGCCAGTGCCAAGGCGAGTGCCAGGGAACTGGGCTATGAGGGGCGCACCAAATTCTATCAGGGCAATGCTGCTGAGCGGTTGTCTTTCGCCAATGCGAGCTTCGATGCCATTACTTGCATCGATGCAATAAATCATCTTCCCGATCGGCCGCATGTATTGGAAGAATGGCGCCGCGTCCTGAAACCGGGCGGATGTTTGTTGTTCACCGATCCCATCATGTTGACGGGTCCGATGACCAATGCGGAAATAACTATCCGGGCCTCGATCGGTCTTTTCGTCTTCGTGCCCGCAGGCTACGACGAAAAGCTGCTGAAGCAGGCCGGTTTCGAAGTCGAGCGCGTCGAGGATCGCACACAGAACATGGCCGTGAATGCGGCCGGCTGGCTTGAAGCACGCGCGAAGCGCGAAACCGATCTGCGCAAGATCGAAGGCGATGAAGTGTTTTTTGGGCAGCAGCGCTTTCTTGAAACCGCTGCCATCCTCGCCAGGGAAAGACGGCTGTCGCGTTTCGCCATAGTTGCGCGCAAATAGGCTGTCAACCTCGATTCGAAAATGACCAGATCTTCTTCATCAACACTCTTCGTCCAGTCCTTGATCAGCGAGGCCGCGCATAAGGACATTCCTGGCGAACATCGGATCTTCGCGCCTTTCATCGGCGATTGGGATCTTATCGTCTCATGGTTCGATGAAGCCGGCAGGCTCAGCCGGCGGGAACGCGGCGAGTGGCATTTCTCGTGGATACTCGAAGGCCGCGCTATTCAAGATATCTGGATCGTGCCGCCGCGCGCCGAACGGACCGCGCGCGGCGACCTCTATGAATATGGGACGAGCCTCAGATTCTTCGACGCCAAGCTCAAGGCCTGGCAATCGACCTGGATCGGCCCCATGCATGGTGTGGTGGGCACTTTCACCGCCCGCCAGATCGATGATCGGGTTGTGCTCGAGACGACTGAAGGCGCGGTGCCGCGCATGCGCTGGTCCTTTGGCGATATTGAGAAAGATTCATTTACCTGGCGAAACGAGCTCTGGACGGCGAGCGGCTGGCACATCCAGCAGACTTTCGCGGCAAAACGTTCCGCTCAAGATCAGTGACGGCCGCAGAGCACTGCATCGAGCTTTGCGCATGTCGGTATGCCCGGCTGCCAGCCACACACGAACACCGCCAGGAACTGGGATCATCGCCCCTCCACAGCCGCGATCACTTGCTTGAGCGTTGCGACATCAACGGGCCTGACACACGAAGCCGGCAGCCACCGGCAAGCTCGATCTCTATTGTGCCCAGATCATCAGTAATCGGTGAAGAAAGGGCTGCAACAGGAGACGGCGCCGGCAGCGTCACGGGCACAAATGCCGAAGCCTCCTTGCCAGCGCTCTTCTTGCCCAACCCCGCCGCGCGCCGCCAGCGGAACACAAGGCTCGGAGCAACCCCGTGCTTACGCGCCACCGATGACATCGAGGCGGTTTTCGTCACCTCGACAATCTGCTTGCGCTCCGCGTCGCTCCACCGGCGGCGTGTTTCCACAACAACCGCATAGGCCTTCTTGGCTATATCCAGATATAGGAACGGAACTAGCTCTTACGACGCAAATAGGCGTCACCAGCCCATGACTTGAATCGTATCTCGATCAGCCAAACAAGGCGCCCGAAGCCGGACGCTTACCAGCAAAGCAACAGATCGTCTGGAGATACGATGCCGTTATGCGTTATGCCGTTAGGGGTGATGTTGCAGAGAAGAGTACTGGTCGATGTCAGCCCGCCCGTTCCGCGCCGACGGAAGGCGAACTTTTTTCACCGGTGAAAAAATCAATGATCTCTCAACGGGATCAAGTAGTTCAGCGAAATGCGTCGCGGGAGGTTTCAATAACAGGGAATTTACAGGGAATAACAGGGAATATCAGGGAATTTTCTCGAAAACTTTTCGACCCCAGCAATATCTTCGACCCCAGCAATATCAATGCATTGGCTCCCAAAAGTGCGCCTGGAACAGGGAATAACAGGGAATTCGACGGCGCGTTTCCCACGAGGCCAAAAGAAATGCGCCCCGCGACGATTGCCGGGGCGCATTAGCAGTCCTGCTATTTCCCAATTCCCACGCTTACGCACGCGAGGTCAAGACCGCATGGGCTTGTCGACAAAGGCATGGGAGAGAGCTGAGATCGCGAGCGAAAGACCAGCGGACACCAGGCAGGATCAATTCAAGCCTGCATGGACGCAATCAATCCGCTTCCGCAAATCTCGTTCTGCGCCTTCGGTACATTCCACGATGAGAGAACTAATCCTGGCTTTCATAATCATGTGTTCTTCGCTGCGGAGCATGGTTTCCTTTGGAGACACTTCACCTTCCTGTGTTTTGATGGCAGATTGCGAGCATGAATCGGCGGGGCACTAGAATTGATCATTTTGCCGTTACTCGAGCCCTGATCATCGCTTTTGGATTAGGAGTGGGCGGATGGCTTACCGGCGAGGCGAGAGCGGGCAAGGATGACAAACTCAGTGAGCAGGCCTGGGCCTGTTCGACCCTTTACAGCCGCTATCCCATCAAGGTGTCGAACGGCGAGGATAACGAAACGGCGCTCTGCCTGGGCGAGGGTAAGAAGGGCCGCAAGCCAATGTCACGGAGCGAGGCCTATGAACTGTGCCGCGAACAATTCGACGCCACGACCCTGCTCATACGCTGGACCAGCAAGGGCTGGAATTGCCGCTATTATGGCCGTTAGAGAATAGGACCAATATCCATGACCCTGCTACTCATCGGTATCGTCATTTTCGCCGGCGTCCACCTTCTGGCGATGTTGTTGCCGGGCGCTCGCGACGGGCTGCGGGAGCGCCTGGGCGAGGGGCCTTTCAAGGGATTGTTCTCACTTGTCTCCCTCATCGGCCTCGGCCTGATGATATATGGCTTCTATACGACTCGCGGGACGCTCGAGCCCGGCGATTATCTCTATACGCCCGCACCCTGGACGCGCCATGCCGCGATGGTGCTGGTTCTCCTCGCTTTCATTTTCCTCGGGGCGTCCCATGGCAAGAGTTATCTGAAGCTATGGCTGAAACAGCCGATGTCGATCGGCTTCGGCCTGTGGGCATGCGCTCATCTTCTCGCCAATGGCGATCGGCCCGGGGTCATCCTGTTTGCCTCGATCCTCGCTATCGCCTTGCTCGACATCATTCTTTCGACGATGCGCGGCAAGATTCCCCATCATGAGCCGCAGCTCAAATCGGATGTGAGGGCCGTCATCATCGGCATTATCCTCTATCTGATCTTTCTGTTCGGCTTCCATCCCTATGTCCTGAAACTTCCCATCGTCGCATGATCCTGCTCGCCTTGGGCGTCGCCTTGTTCGCCGTCTCTCATCTCGCTCTTGCTGTCCCCGAGGCCAAGGAAGCCATGCGGCGCAGCTTCGGCAAATTCCATGGCGCCGGCTTCGGCCTGCTGTCGCTCATTCCGCTGGTCTTGATCGTGCTGGGCTGGCGGATGGCGCCCTTCGAGCCTGTCTACGAAGCGCCGTCCTGGGGCAGGATCGCCACCTTCACTCTGGTTCTTGTGGCCTTCCTTTGCCTCGGAATTTTCCTGTTCCGCGGATCATTGCGCCAAAGACTGCGCTTTCCTTTGGCCTGCGGCGTCGCCTTCTGGTCAATCGGCCATCTTTTTTCCAATGGCGATGTGGCAAGCCTCATTCTCTTTGGCGGCATGCTGATCTATGCGCTGGCGCATCTCTCCCTCGGCTTCGCCAATGGCATCCGTCCACAGCCCATCATCCGCCAGGGCCATGACGTGATATCGATCCTCATTGGGGTCGCCCTTTATGGCGTCTTCGCGCAGCTGCACCCGCTCTTTACCGGCGTGCCGGTGGTGACGCTTTCGCTTTGATCGAGTTGATATCCGGACGCCCGCAAAGCGGGCATCCGGAAACCGTGTTCAGGCGGCGTTCGACCGCTTCGGCAGTTTCCAGTCGGGACGCACGAAATGGCAAGTATAGCCGTTCGGATAGCGCTCCAGATAATCCTGGTGCTCGGACTCCGCTTCCCAGAAATCGCCCACGGGGACGAGCTCGGTGACGGCTTTGCCGGGCCACAGGCCTGATGCATTCACATCGGCGATCGTGTCTTCCGCCACCTTGCGCTGCTCCTCGGAGGTGTAGAAGATCGCCGAGCGATAGCTCGCTCCCATGTCATTGCCTTGCCGGTTCCGTGTCGTCGGATCGTGGATCTGGAAGAAGAATTCCAGAATCGTGCGGAAGCTTGTCTTGGCAGGATCGAATATGATCTCGATCGCTTCGGCATGCGTGCCGTGATTGCGATAGGTTGCGTTCTTGACATCGCCGCCCGAATATCCGACCCGGGTGGAAATGACGCCCGGATAACGGCGCAGCAGATCCTGCATACCCCAGAAGCAGCCTCCCGCCAGGACGGCACGTTCGGTCTTGGCACTCATGCTTTTGCTCCTTCCTTCGTGAAAAGCTCAGCATACTCGGCATAGCCTTCGGCTTCCAGCTCATCGAGCGGGATGAAGCGCAGCGAAGCCGAGTTGATGCAATAGCGAAGCCCACCCTTCTCGCTTGGACCATCGGGAAAGACATGTCCCAGTTGGCTGTCGCCATGCGCCGAGCGGACTTCGGTCCGGACCATGCCGTGGCTCTGGTCGCGGTTCTCGATGACATTGTCGGCATCGACCGGTGTCGTGAAGCTCGGCCATCCGCACCCGCTGTCGAACTTGTCGAGTGATGTAAAGAGCGGTTCGCCCGAGACCACATCGACATACAGGCCAGGCTCTTTGTGATCCCAATATTCATTCGCGAAAGGGCGTTCGGTGCCGTTGTTCTGGGTGATCCGGTATTGCTCGGGGGTGAGGGTGGAGAGAGCCTCGGGGCTCTTCCGATAGGATTACTGGCCCTGGGTCCAGTATCTCGCCGTCATGGTTTCCATGCTTGCCGGTATGGGCGGCGGCGGGATTGTCCAATATGCAACTCAGCTGCGCAACCTAAAGTGCCGGTTGCTCCCCACAGGCCATCGCGATAGGTTTGCCCGCCATGTCAGTCCATAAAGACCAAAAGCGCATCTCAGCGCCCGATATCGCGGCCCGCAAGGGGGGTGATCCGATTGTCGCTTTGACGTCTTATCACGCCCATACCGCAGCGATTGCCGACAAATATGTCGACTTCCTGCTGGTCGGCGACAGTCTGGGCATGGTGATGCATGGTTTCGAAACGACCCTGCCGGTGCCGCTCGAGCTGATGATTATGCATGGCCGCGCCGTGATGCGCGGCGCCAAGCGCTCGCTCGTCGTCGTCGACATGCCCTTCGGCTCCTATGAGGAGAGCCCGGCGCATGCTTTCCACAATGCGGCGCGCGTCATCAAGGAAACCCAATGCGGCGCCATCAAGCTCGAAGGCGGCCGCCGGATGGGTGAAACCATCCGATTTCTCACCGATCGCGGCATTCCGGTCATGGCTCACATTGGGTTGACGCCGCAATCCATCAACGTGCTGGGCGGTTTCAAGACGCAGGGCCGCAAGCGGGACCAATGGGCGGAGATCGAAGAGGATGCCCGCATCGTGGCCGAGGCCGGCGCTTTCTCGGTCGTCCTCGAAGCGATCGCCGAACCTCTGGCGGCCAAGATCACCTCGGCCATTCCCATCCCGACCATCGGCATCGGCGCTTCGGCCAAATGCGACGGTCAAATCCTCGTGATGGAAGACATGCTGGGCCTGTCGCCCAGGGTACCGAAATTCGTGCGCGAATTCGGCGAGGTCGGCAAGGCCATTGAAAAAGCGATCAGTTCCTATGCTATGGAAGTCCGTACACGGAGCTTCCCGGCGCCTGCCAATACTTACGACGTCAAGGACTGAATTTGCTATAACGGGCGTCCGAATCGGAATGGGAGAGTGATGATCCTCTCAAGACGCTGTTTCATTGGCGGCAGCGCGGCATTGGTTGCAGCGCCTCATCGACTTTTTGCGCAAGATGCGAGCGACGGCTTCACGGTCCTGACGGCGCGCCAGGCTGCAGCACAGCTGATGGACACCGACCGGCCGGCGACGAAGGTGGAAAGCCTCTCCGGTCAATGGCCACCGCCGGTGCTGCACGCCCGGCAGGGCGAGGAGATGAAGATTCGTTTCGTCAATGAGCTCGATCGTCCCATCGCTCTCCACTGGTATGGGATCCGCGGTCCCTCCGACATGATGAGCATCAGCGTGGTACCGGGCATCGAAAATGCATTCGATTGCTCTTTCACGCCGCCCGATGCGGGAACTTTCTGGCTGTCGCCGGTCGCCGATGTATCGCGGCAGCGCGAAATGGGCCTCTATGCGCTGGTGCTGGCCGAGGAAAAGGAACTTCCCGAGAAGTTCACCGACGTGCCACTCGTCTTCGACGACTGGCGGCTGACCGATGACGGTCGGATCGACGCCACTTTCGGCAGTCTGGAAGACGCCATCGCGCAAGGCCGCCTCGGCAACTGGTTCACCGTTAATGGCCGATATCGCCCGAAGAGCGATATCCCGACGGGGCTCGTTCGCCTGCGCATTCTCAATGCCGCCAATGTCCGCACCATGTCGATCCTGGTCAAAGGCGCCGATCCCTTGATCATCGCTGAGGACGGCCAGCCGATCCAGCCGCGCCAAATCGGGGCCTCAGGCCTGATCCTGGCGCCTGGACAAAGAAGCGACCTTCTGGTCGAGGAGGGCGAGGAGAGCCTGACCCTCGCCATCAATCTGTTCGAAGATGTCATTGAAGCCGCTTATCTTGATCGCAAGGGACCTCCCACGCAAACGGCACTCCCTGACAATTTCGCCCTGCCGGCCAATCCCATTTCGACGAGGCTCGACATGACCAAGGCACGGAGCGTGCCTTTCCTTCTGGAAGGCGGTGAGAGGGGCGGCATGACGGGAGCGGTCTATAATGGGGAGAAGCTCGATCTGCGTGCGCTTCTCGAAAAAGGCATGGCCTGGGCGATCAATGGGACGTCGGGTCTCGCCGCCGAACCCTGGGAGACTTTCTCTCAGGGCGATACGGTGATCCTCGACGTCGACAATCGCACCAAATTCGATCAGCCCCTGCATATCCATGGCCATGTCTGGCAGGTCATCGATGACTTGCCACATGGCTTTCGCGACACGATCGTGATCCCGGCGGAAAAGCAGGCAAAACTGGGGTTTGTGGCCGACAATCCGGGGAAATGGGGGATTCAAAGCACCATTGCGGAACGGGTCGATTCCGGCCTCATGACCTCATTCGAGGTGACCTAGGTTATGGGGAGGGCTTCCCCTCCCATGATTTGCCTTGATTTGGCCGCTTGGCTAAATTAGCAGCTTCATCAAAGCCTTAAAGGCTTGCATTTCGGGAGCCCCATTCAGTGAGCGATGAATCGCTATTCAGAGAAGTGGACGAGGAAGTCCGCCAGGATCAATTCAAGAAACTCTGGAAGCAATATGGTAATTATTTCACGGCGTTGGCCGTTGTCATGGTGCTCCTCGTCGCCGGCTTCAAGGGCTGGCAATATTGGCAGCTGACCCAGTCTGAGACGGCAGCACGCGTCTTCAGCGATGCGGTCAAGATGCTCGAGGAGGGCAAGACGGCGGATGCCAATGCCGCCTTTGCCGCCATCCAGCACAAGGGCTATGGCAAGCTTGCCGATTTGCGTCGTGCCGAGGCACTGACCGCGGCCGGCAAGACCGACGAAGCTGTCGCAGTCTATGACGCGCTGGCCAATGATCAGAACAATGAGTCCTCCATCCGCGATCTGGCACGCCTGCGGGCCGGTTATGCCCTTGTGGACAAGCTGGCCCCGGCTGAACTCATTAGCCGTCTGGGCGCATTCGACAATGAACAGAGCCCATGGCGCGGTCCCGCCCGTGAGATTTTCGCGCTTTGCGCCTATCGTACCGGTGATTACGCTATGGCTGACCGGTACCTTAACGCGATCGTCGCGGATCAAGGCGTGGCGCAGGAGTTGCGCGCGCGTGCCCAGGCGCTGCTTGAGGTGCTGACGCCCCTGATGAGCGTCAAGAAGTAAAGCTGATCCTGAAAATAGGATCACGGAAATGAATGAAGGCTGACTATGAAAACCATTCGGCTTTGGCCGCTTCTGGCAACGGCATTGTTTCTTACCGGTTGCAGTTCGGCATCGAAACTGCTCGAGGGTGTGACTGGCGAAAAGGACGTAGTCCTGCCCGGCAAGCGCGAAAGCGTGTTATCACCTGGTGATTCCACCACCGCCCCGAGCGAGGCGTCGAGCGAGCCCATCGTCATCCCGACGGCCGAAACCAATTCCAGCTGGGCACAACCGGGCGGCCAGGCCACCAATTCCTTCGGAAATCTTTCCGCCGGCGCCACGCTGTCGCGCGCCTGGGCCGCCAGTGCCGGCGAAGGCACGTCGAGCGAGGGCCGCATCGTTGCAAGCCCGATCATTGTCGGCGGCAATGCTTATGTGCTCGACTCGCGCAGCAATGTGACGGCAATACGCACCTCGGGTGGCGGCCAGGCCTGGCGCGTCTCGCTCGTTCCCGAAGGCAAGAGCACGCGCGCTTTCGGCGGCGGACTCGCTTCCGACGGCCAGCGCATCTATGCCACATCGGTTTTCGGCGAGGCTTTGGCGCTCGATGCATCGACAGGTGCCGTCCTGTGGCGCAAGAAGCTGGGGGCACCGGTGCGTGCCGCGCCCACTGTGAGCGATGGCACTATCTATTTCACCGGTTCGAGCAACGAGGTTTTCGCGCTAAGGGCCAGCGACGGCGGCGAGCTGTGGAAATATCAGGGCACCGGCGGGCAGGCGACGATCGCCTCGAGCCCGAGCCCGGCGGTTGCCCAGGGCCTTGTGGTGATCCCGACGACCGCGGGCGAGATCATCGCCTTCACCGCAACCGATGGCCTCGAAGCCTGGAGCGATGCGCTCACTTCGAGCGATCCCGCTGCATCTGCCACCAATATCGGCAGTGTCGCCGGACGCCCGGTCATCGAGGGCAATCAGGTGATCGCGATCTCCAATGCCGGCCGCATGGCGGCCTTTGCGCTGAACAATGGCGAGCGCCAGTGGACGCGCGATATTTCCGGATCGCAGACGCCCTGGGTCGCCGGCGATCATGTCTTCGTGATCGTCAATGGCAAGACTATTATGGCCTTGTCGCGCCGCACGGGTGCAGTTCGCTGGAGCAAGGAATTGCCCGGCAAAGTGTGGGCCGGACCGGTTCTCGGCGGCGGCCGTCTGCTCGCCGTCAGTTCGGATGGCCAGCTCGCCAGCATTTCTGCTCAGACGGGAGAGGTGCTCAACACGACGAAAGTAAGTGACGCCTTCTTTATCGCGCCCGTCATTGCCAATGGCACGGTCTATCTTCTCTCGGACGATGCCGAACTGATTGCGCTGCGCTGAAGCATCGGACCGAAGATGCATCCTCCCTCTCATCCGTCACCCCGGCGAAAACCGGGGCCCATAAAATTTTTTCTACCCGATCAGCGCTCCCCGCGTTGCACTTATTCAGAGGATCCCAGCTTTCGCCGGGATGACGGAATGGGAATTGGATGCCGGTCATGAGCGCCAAGATCGCCATTCTCGGCCGGCCTAATGTCGGCAAATCGACGCTGTTCAACCGGCTGGTCGGCCGTAAGCTCGCTCTGGTCGATGATCAACCGGGCGTCACTCGTGACCGTCGCGAGGGCGACGGCCGGCTTGCCGATCTGACATTCCGGCTTTTCGACACTGCGGGCCTTGATGCAGCACCGCGCGGCAGTCTCGAAGACCGCATGAGCGCCCAATCCGAGATGGCGATCGCCGATGCCGATCTCTGTCTCTTCGTCATCGACGCCAGGGCCGGCGTGACGCCGGTCGACCGGGAATTTGCCGCGAAGCTCCGGCGCCACGGCAAGCCGGTCATCGTGCTTGCCAACAAATCGGAAGGCCGGGCCGGCGAGGGGGGAGTTCTTGACGCATACTCTCTGGGGCTGGGCGATCCGATCGCCATCTCCGCCGAACATGGCGAGGGCATGGACGCGCTCTATGAAGCGCTCATCCCCTATGTGAAGGGTGAGGAGAAGCCGGAAGACGAGGACGAGGAGGAAGAGGCCGCGGACAGGCCGCTCAAACTCGCCATCATCGGCCAGCCCAATGCCGGCAAATCCACCTTGGTCAATACTCTGTTGGGTTCCGAACGCCTGCTGACTGGACCTGAGGCCGGCATCACGCGTGATGCCATTGCCATCGACTGGTCTTGGCACGGCAAGCCGATCACCTTGTGGGACACCGCGGGGATCAGGCGCAAATCGCGCGTGACCGGCAAGGTCGAGAAGCTCGCCGTGGCCGACGGCCTGCGCGCCATCCGCTTCGCCGATGCAGTGATCGTGCTGATCGACGCTTCCCTGGAAGTCGAACGCCAGGATCTCACTCTCGCCGACCTCGCCGCCCAGGAGGGCAGGGCTGTCATACTTGCTTTGTCGAAATGGGATATGGTGGACGACAAGCAGAAACGTCTCAAGGATGTGAAGGATGACATCGCCGCCATCCTCCCCGAGATCCGCGGCGTTGCCATCGTTCCGGTATCGGCGCATCAGGAAAAGGGCATCGACCGCCTGATGGAAGCCGTTTTCGCCGCCGTCGAGAAATGGAACACCCGCATTTCGACCGGCCAGCTCAACCGCTGGCTCGAGACCATGCTCGAGCGCAACCCACCGCCGGCGCCTTCCGGCCGGCGCATCAAGATCAGATATGTGACGCAAGTCAATGCCAGGCCGCCGACCTTCTCGCTGTTCGGCAACCAACTCGAGCACCTGCCGGAAAGCTATGTGCGCTACCTGATGAACGGGATCAGGGAGAGCTTCGATCTGTGGGGCACGCCCTTGCGTTTCAACCGGCGCGGCAGCCGCAATCCGTTCGACAGGGGGAAGAGATGACTGTTCGCCCGACCACTGTCGTCTTTGACATCGGCAATGTGCTCATCGCCTGGGACCCGCGCAACCTCTATCGCCGCTTTTTCAAAGGGCGCGAGGAAGATATGGAATGGTTTCTGTCCAATGTCTGCACGCCCGCCTGGAATGTCGAGCAGGACAGGGGCAGGAGCTTCGCCGACGCCGTCGAGCTTCTCGTCAAGGAGCACCCGCCGGAATTGCATCCGATGATCCGCGCCTTCGACACGGACTGGCATGAGACGATTTCCGGCCCGATCCATGGGAGCGTCGATATCCTCAAAGCCCTCAAGCGCAACAACGTCCCGGTCTTTGCCATCACCAACTGGAACCAGGACAAGTTCCGCGAGGCGCGCAAGCGCTTCGATTTCCTCAACAGTTTCGATGGTATCATGGTATCGGGCGATGAGCGCCTGTTGAAGCCCGACCGCGAGATCTTCGAGCTGTTCTACGCGCGCTATGGCGTGAAACCCGAAACGGCGGTGTTCATTGACGACAGCTTGCGCAATGTCGAGGGCGCCCGCGCCGCCGGCATGCATGCCTTGCATTTCACATCAGCTGACACGCTGGCGCGTGATCTGCGCGAACTGGGATTCCCGGTTTAGCTTAGCTAGCTAGCGCCGGCCTGCTTCGAACAGGAACCAGACGCGCCTCTCGGCCTGATCGATCCAGTTGCGGAGGGAACCGCTTCAATCGAGATTTGTTGAAATAATCTAGTTTTTCGTTTCGGCCGCCGGCAGGGCAGATGACTTTGTCCGCTTGAACAACTGGCCGAAGCCGCCGCGCCGCACGATCTGCTGGTCAGCAAGGACGCCGAGCAGGATAACGGTGCCCATCACCGCGAAATTGAGCGCAACAGGATGGTGCCGAGCACGATGCCGAGCACCGAGCCTTCCCCGCCGCGCAGGCTGCAGCCGCCGAGGACGGCGGCCGCGATCGCATAAAGCTCGTAGAAGTTGCCATGCGAGGCGGGCGAGATCGAGCGCGTATACATGGCGAGGAAAATAGCGGCGAGACCGGCAAGACCGCCGCAGATGATGTAGGCCGAGGCGATGATCCTGTTGGTGCGGATGCCGGAATAACGCGCCGCTTCCTCATTCTTGCCGACGGCGAAGAGATAGCGCCCGAAGATCGAGCGATGCAGCACGACGCCCATGATGACAGCGATGATGATGAAGGCGATGAAGCTGTGCGGTATGCCGAAGGTACGCCCGGCGACCAGCCATTCGAGCGCCGGGAAGCTGGTGCCGAAGGCGAAGCCCGCTGTCGCATCCTCGGTATAGAAACGGGCGATGCCACGATAGATGAGGAGCCCGCACAGCGTCACGATGAAAGGCTGCAGATTCATCCTCGTCACCAGGAAGCCGTGCAACGAGCCGAGTGCCAACCCCGCAAGCACGATGAGCAGGAAGGCCAGCACCCAGTTCACATTATAGGTCGAGAGCAAGTCGATGAAGATGACGCCGAGCAAGGCGAACATCGAGCCGACCGACAGCTCGATGCCGCCAGTGATGATCACGAAGCCGACGCCGATGGAGAACAGGCCATAGAGGCCGATGAGGTTCATCGTGTTGGAGAGATTGATCGGCGACAGAAAACGCGGATTGATGAAGGCGACGATCGCGCCGACGACCAGGATGAGGAGGAGGAGGCCTAAGTCCTTCTTGAGCATTTCACACCCTATTGCAAGCTCTGGCCGACCGCCAGTTTGAGGACATTGTCTTCACTGAACCTGTCGCGCTCGAGGAAACCGCTGATCCTGCCTTCATGCATCACCGCCATGCGGTCGCTGACGCCGATGACCTCCTCCATGTCGCTCGAGATCATCAATATGGCGACGCCGCGATCGCTTAAAGCCCGCATCAGCTCGTAGATCTCCTGCTTGGCGCCGACATCGACCCCGCGCGTCGGCTCATCGAAGATGATGACCTTGGGCTGCATGGACAGCCACTTGGCGAGCACGACCTTCTGCTGGTTGCCACCCGACAATGTGCCCGCGGCACTGTGGACCGAGCGCGTCCTGATATTGAGCTGCTTGCGCTGCCTTTCGGCGTTCTCCGCCTCCGGTGCGGGCTGCATCAGGAAGGCCTGCGTGTAATGGTCGAGATCGGGGAGCGAAATGTTTTCGGCGATCGAGACGTCGAGCAGCAGGCCGGAGCGCTTGCGGTCTTCGGGCACCAGGAAGATGCCCCGCTCGATGGCTTCGCGCGGCGATCCGATGGCGATGGGCTTGCCATTGAGCCGGACCTCGCCGCCGAGCTTGCGGTCGATGCCGAAGAGCGCACGTGCCAGTTCCGTCCGTCCGGAGCCGACAAGCCCGGCAAGGCCAAGTATTTCGCCCTGTCTGAGCTTCAGGCTCACCGCATGCTCCGGGAAAGTGCTGGTCGAGACGTCATCGAGCTCAAGCGCCTCATTGCGCGGCGGTGCCGCGGGCGCAAGATAGAGCGACTTCAGGCTGCGCCCGATCATAAGGCGGATCATCGCGTCATGGCTGATCTGGCCCTGGCGGAGCTCGCCGACCTTGCGCCCGTCGCGCAGCACGATCACCCGGTCGGCGCATCTTTCGACTTCGTGCAGGCGATGCGAAATGAAGATGACGCTGACACCTCGCGCCTTGAGGTCGGCGATGACCTTGAGAAGCCGGCTGGTTTCGCTCACCGTCAGGCTGGACGTCGGTTCGTCCATGATGACGAGTCGCGCATCGAGCGACAGCGCCTTGGCGATCTCGACAAGCTGCTGCTGGGCCAGAGACAGGGCGGCGACGGAGGTCGCCGGCGTGAAATCGGCGCCGAGCAGGCGGAGCAGCTTTTTTGTCTCGATATGCATGATCTTGCTGTCGATGAGCTTGAGCGGTCCGCCTTTGACCGGCTCGCGGCCGATATAGACATTGGCCGCGACATCGAGATTGTCGAAGAGATTGAGCTCCTGGTGGACGAAGGCGATACCGGCGCGCGATGCCTCGGCCACGGTGAGGGCCGTAAAGGGCGCGCCGGTGATCCTGATCGATCCCTTGTCCGGCATCACCACGCCGCCAAGGATCTTCATCAGGGTCGATTTGCCGGCGCCGTTCTCACCGACCAGGCCCACCACTTCGCCATGGGCAATTGACAGGCTTACACCGTCAAGGGCCATGACCCCCGGATAGGTCTTGCTGATATCGCTGAGTTCCAGAAATGGATCGGCCATCACCGGCTCACCTCCCCAGTCCCGATCTTACGTCAAAACCGCAATTTTGCGAGGGACCAGGCAAGGCTGCGGCCGGCATCCCGAATTGCCGGCCGCAAGGCCCGGGCTATTTTCCGACCCGGGCTTTCAATTCCGCCGCGAAGGCATCGACATTGCCCTTCTCGATGACCTGTCCCGGAACGATGATCAGGCCGCCCGCCGGGATGCCGGATTTGTCGCCCTCGACGAATTTGGCCATCAGCTTCATGCCCTCATAGCCCCACTCATAAGGGTTCTGCACGACTGTCCCCTCGATTGTGCCTTCGCGCACGCCGCCCAGCGTGATCGGATCCTCGTCGAAGCCGATGACCTTGATCTGGCCGAGCTTGCCGGACTCCTTCAGCACTTCATAGATGCGCGGCGTGTTGTACGAATAGAAGCCGACCATGCAGTTGATATCGGGCATGGCGGAGAGCGTGTCTTCGACATTGCGCTTGGCGCGCGTCTGGTCGATGTCATCGCCACGCACGTCGACGAGCTCGACCTTCGAGCCCTTGATGACCTCCTTGACGCCCTCGATCCGCTCACGTGCATTGTCGGCGCCAGGCAGGCCGACGAAGCCCATGCATTTGCCGCCTTCGGGCAGGGCCTTCAGCATCAATTGGCCGGCATTCTTGCCGAGCTCGACATTCGAACTGCCGATATAGGCGATGCGCTTGCTCTGCGGCGCATCGCTGTCGGTGGTGAAGAGCGGCACCTGGCCGCCGACCCGGTCGAGCGCCTCAGTCGACGTCTTGGGATCGATGGCGCTCACCATGATGGCGGCAACGCCCGATGCAACGAGGTCGTCCATCAGCCGTTGCTGGATCGCAGCGGCGGCCTGCTCGGGATATTTGAGCTCGAGATTGTAATTGGGCAGTTCCTCCTGGGCTTTCTTGACGCCGGCTTCAGCGATCTTCCAGAAATCGGAAGCGCCGTTGACGACAAAGACGAGCGTCTTCTTGTCCTGGGCGCCGGCACTCATCGTCATCGACAGAGCCACCGCGAATGCGGCACTCGCCATGAGCAAACGTTTCATGCATTTCCTCCTTTTTTGGTGCCGCTGGGGAATGCCGGCGGCTAGCCTGAGACCCTTCTTCTTATTTGTATGACAAAAGCTAGGCGAATAATCGCGAGGCGTCAACATGCACAAATCTGTTCCAAGGAACTTCCGCCGCTCTGCTCGAATTTGATGAGCGAAAGACGCGACTTTCTCATGCTGATAAGATTCAATCAGCGTGGCCCCGCATTCCCTCAAATGGCTTGCGGTGGCGGTCAATCTGGATCAGTTCGGGATCAGCGCTGGAACTTGAACAGACCCGTCGGGGCATATTTGTAGATTGCCCCATTATCCTTGAAGCCGGGCAGGCACATCTGCGCCAGTTGCCGGGCGACCTGTTCCGGCGACGGCAGTGTTTCCGGATCCTCGCCTGGCATTGCAAGGGCCCGCATGCGGGTGCGCGTCGGTCCCGGGCTGAACATATTGGCCGTGACCTTGGTCGTGGCCAACTCAGCCGCATAGGTATTGACCAGCGCCTCAAGTGCGGCCTTGGAGGTCGAATAGGCTCCCCAATAAGCGAAGGTCTTGAAGGCAGCACCGGAGGTTACGAAGATCGCCCGGCCGTCATCGGAGCGCCTGAGCAGCGGATCGAGCGAACGGATGAGCCGCCAATTGGCGGTCACATTGACCGCCATGACTTCATCCCAGGTCTTGGGCTCGATATGGCCGAGCGGCGACAGCTTGCCGAGCACGCCGGCATTGCCGATCAGGATGTCGAGCCTGCCCCAGCGCTCATGGATGGCCGCTCCCAGTCGGTCGAGGGCAGGGTAATCCGTGACATCCGCCGGCACCAGAGTGGCGGAGCCACCCACCGCCTTGATTTCATCGTCGAGCTCCTCGAGCCCCCCTTGGGTGCGGGCAAGGGCGATGACATGCGCACCTTCCGCGGCCAGTGCCAGGGCGACATATTTGCCAATGCCGCGCGACGCACCGGTAACGACCGCGATGCGGTTCTCAAGCTGCCTGGTCATGAGGATCAGCCAGCCTCGGCGAGGAGCGAGAGCTGCTGCTTGGCTGATTCACCGACAATGTCGGTGAGATGGGTGGGATAATCGCCGGTGAAGCAGTGATCGGTGAATTGCGGCCGGATCGGATCGCGCTTGTCATAGCCGACGGCGCGATAAAGCCCGTCGACGGAGAGGAAAGCGAGCGATGTGACACCGATATAATCACGCATCTCATCCAGCGTGTGGTTGGCCGCGAGCAGCGACTTCTGCTCGGGCGTGTCGATGCCGTAGAAATCCGGATGACGGATCGGCGGACAGGCGATGCGCATATGGACTTCGCGCGCTCCCGCCTCATACATCATGCGCACGATCTTGACCGAGGTCGTACCCCGCACGATCGAATCATCGACGAGAAGCACGCGTTTGCCGCTGATCACAGCGCGATTGGCATTGTGTTTGAGCTTGACGCCCAAGGCACGGATGGTCTGCGTCGGCTCGATGAAGGTTCGACCCACATAATGGTTGCGGATGATGCCGAGCTCGAAGGGTACTTTGGCCTGCTGCGAATAACCGAGTGCGGCGGGCACGCCCGAATCCGGCACCGGGATGATGACGTCGACATCGGCGGGGGCTTCCTCAGCGAGCTGGCGGCCGAACTGCTTGCGCACTTCATAGACGGAGCGTCCGCCGAGGATGCTGTCGGGCCTCGAGAAATAGACATATTCGAAGACACAAGGGCGCGCCTGCATGCGCGGGAAGGGCCTGAGCGACTCGACCCCATCCTCCGAGATGACGATCACTTCGCCATTATCGACTTCGCGCACGAAGCGCGCGCCAATGATATCAAGCGCGCAGGTCTCCGAACAGAGGATATAGGAACCGTTGAGTTCGCCAAGGATCAGGGGCCTTATGCCGAGCGGATCGCGGGCACCAATGAGCTTCTTGTTGGTCATGGCGACCAGCGAATAGGCACCTTCGAGAGCTCTCAGCGCATCGATATAGCGCTCGACAATGCGCGGCTTCTGCGAGCGGGCCACCAGATGCAAGATGACTTCGGTATCGGACGTCGACTGGCAGATGGCGCCCTGCGTCACGAGTTCACGCCTGAGCGTCAGCCCGTTGGTCAGATTGCCATTATGCGCGACTGCCAATCCGCCGGTTGCCAGTTCGGCGAATAATGGTTGCACATTGCGCAGGATGGTTTCGCCGGTGGTCGAATAGCGCACATGGCCGAGCGCGACGCGGCCCTGCAGGCGATTGATGGTCGTCTCGTTCGAGAAGTGGTCGCCCACCAGACCGAGACGGCGCTCGGAATGGAACCGCTCACCATTGAAGGCGACGATGCCCGCCGCTTCCTGACCGCGATGCTGCAAGGCGTGCAGCCCGAGCGCGGTCAGCGCCGCCGCGTCGTCATGCCCGAATATCCCGAACACACCGCATTCCTCGCGCAGCGTATCGCCGTCGAGGTCGAAATCGGCTTCGGAATCCGCCGCCATCGCATCTATCCTCAGTTAGGGTTGCTCTGGCCGCCGAAATCCGGCTGCTCCTGATTGTCGGGAGGCGGCGAACTTTGCTGTTGCTGCCCTTGCGTTCCCTGGATCAATTGGTCGAGGCCTTGTGACTCGTTTTTCTTGTAGCCTTCCTCATCGGCGGGCGCCGTCGTGGTGTCGCCACTGCCGGTCTGCGCCGCGGCGGGTTGTTGCTGTGTTTGCGCCGGTGCCTGGTTGGTGAGGATCGATGAATTGGTCAGCGTCTCGGCGATATCGGGCGGGACCAGCGACAGAATGACTTCCCCGACCGACTGGATGACCGGCAGCGAGCGGGCGTTCTTCACCCAGTCTTCCTGGCGATCGGCGGGAATGAGCCAGCCATAGAAGAGATAAGCGATGACCACCAGCACCAGGCCGCGCGCCAAGCCGTAGAAGAAGCCGAGGGTGCGATCGAAAGCGCCGGCGGCCGAGTCGACGACGACATCGGAGACCTTGACGCTGATGAGCGAGACGATGATCAGTACAATGAGGAATATCCCGCCGCCGACCGCGATCTTGGCCACGATCTCGGGCTGCAGATACTGGCTGGCAAAGCCAACGAGTTGGGCCGAATGGATGGCGAAATAGGCCGCGACCGCCGCGGCACCCCAGGCGATGAGCGAGAGCACTTCGCGGGTGAAGCCGCGCATGAGCGCCAGCATGCCTGAGATGAGCATGATGCCGGCGAGAATGAGATCGAGCAATTGAAATGGCATTAGCCAGACCGTCCGTTATGGGCGCGTGATGAGGAAAAGCGGCTACCGGTTTTCCGTCCGGCCACGCGCCAAATATATATTGTTCGAGCACGTTTTCCACTTCAGATTGGAATCGGACGTGATCGATCGCGATCTTATAGGCAGCTTTTATGGCATGGGCTAGGCGATTCGGGCGAGGCTCTTTGGCTGCGCAGCAGTCCAGGCGACAAGATCCATAATTGTCTCCAATGATTTGATTCTAAAGCCTTTTGGGCCGGAAAGCTCAGGCCTCGCGGCGGTCACGGCCTCCTTAAGGCCGAGTTTTTGTGCCTCTTTGATACGCGCTTCCGCGAGGCTCACCGGGCGGATGGCGCCGGAGAGTGCGATTTCACCAAAGAGCGCTGTTCCATGGGGCACGATGGTACCGGTCAGTGAGGAGAGGAGAGCGGCGGCCACGGCGAGATCGGCCGCGGTTTCCTTCACTTTGAGCCCACCCGCGACATTGAGATAGACATCGTGATTGCCGATCCCGACGCCAGCGCGGGCCTCGAGCACCGCCAATACCATTGCCAGCCGGTTTGCGTCCCAGCCGACCACGGTGCGCCTCGGATTGCCGAAGGGAGAGGGCGAGACGAGCGCCTGGACCTCGATGAGGAGGGGGCGGGTGCCTTCCATGCCGGCAAAGACGGCCGAGCCCGGTGAGGGATTCTCGCCCGATCCCATGAATAGCCGCGAGGGATTGGCGACTTCCTTGAGACCGCCATCCGACATTTCGAAAACGCCGATCTCGTCCGTCGGCCCGAACCGGTTCTTCACCGCTCTCAGGATGCGGAACTGGTGGCCGCGGTCGCCTTCGAAATAGAGGACGGTATCGACCATATGCTCGATGACCTTGGGGCCGGCGATCTGGCCGTCCTTGGTGACATGGCCGACGAGAAGGACTGTCGTTCCCTTCTGCTTGGCGAAGCGGATGAGGGCTTCCGAACCCGCCTTCAGCTGCGAGACGGTTCCGGGTGCGGCATCGATAACCGGCGACCAGACGGTCTGGATCGAATCGATGACGGCGATCGCCGGCGGTTCGCCTTCCGAGAGCGTCGCCACGATGTCGGAGGAATTGGTTTCGGCAGCGAGCAATACTGCCGTGTCGGCGATGCCGAGCCTTTCGGCGCGCAGCCTGACTTGCGCGATCGCTTCTTCGCCCGACACATAGATGACGCGGCGGCCGCGATTGGCGAGCGCCGCCACGGCCTGGAGGAGCAAAGTGGATTTGCCGATCCCCGGATCCCCGCCAATGAGCACGCCCGAGCCTGGCACGAAGCCCCCGCCGGCCACCCGGTCGAGCTCGGCGATGCCGGTTTCGATGCGGTGCGGTGCGGCGGTGTCGCCTCTAAGCCCGACCAGACGCGAGGCGCGGCCTTTCGGCAGGCTCGCGCCCTTGGCGCCGGAAATCGGAGCGGCGAGCGCTTCCTCGACGATCGTGTTCCATTCGCCGCAATTGTCGCAGCGTCCGGCCCATTTCGAGGACACAGCACCACAGGACTGGCAAACGAATTGGGAGGTTGCTTTGGCCATGGCCCTATGTGGCGCGCCCCGGCGAGTCAGGCAAGCCACTTCGCGCCCGCCAAATCCGCTGCTTGCGGGAACCTGCGATGCCGCGCGCCGTTGGTCGGTTTCAGGGGGCAAATGAAGCGATGGAGATCAAAATGAACAAACTGAATCTTCCCGACGTATTCGGTCGCCGGGCGGGAACGGGGCTCGACATGTTCCGTTCCCTCCAGCGCGAGATCGACCACCTGTTTGACGACTTCTCGCGCGGCATGCCGTCCTTTGGCGATGGCGATGGCGGTTCCATGCAGATGACGCTCGACGTGGCCGAGACCGACAAGACATACGAGGTGACGGCCGATCTGCCGGGTGCCGTGCCTGAAAATATCGATGTTTCCCTCAGGGACGACATTCTCACGATCAAGGCTGAAAAGAAGGCGGAAAAGGAGGACAAGAGCAAGAACTACCACCTCCATGAGCGCTCATACGGCATGTTCCAGCGCTCATTCATGCTTCCGACGGGTGTCGATGCGAGCAAAATCGATGCGAGCTTTGACAAGGGCGTTCTCAAGATCAGTCTGCCGAAGCTTCCGGAAGCCCAGGCAAATGTCCGCAAGATCGCCGTAAAGTCGGCATCGTAGATCGACCGTGCTTTCCAGGGGTGTAATGTGCGGTAGATCACGGTGATCTTGGAGGAGACAAGCCAAGATCATCGTGATCTCGGGGACTACTGCGCGCAGCCCTCGGCGGATGTCGGATCGCATCCTTTAGCCGGCTGCCCCTGGCCCTTCTTTTTCTTCATCGGCTGTTCCTGACCCTGTGCGGGCTGGCCTCCCTGCGGCTGGGCCTCTGACGACTGGCCGCTGGACTTCTTTTTCTTCTTTATCGGCTGTCCCTGGCCCTCTTCGGGCTGGGCTTGCTCAGGCTGGGTTGAAGACTGGCCGGTGGCCTTCTTCTTCTTCATCGGCTGTCCCTGGCCCTCATCAGGCTGGGCTTCCTCAGGCTGGGTTGAAGTCTGGCCGGTGGCTTTTTTCTTCTTGATCGGCTGTCCAGTCGTTTCGCTTTCGGTGCCTGGCGCAGGTGTGGTGCTTCCAGTCGTTGCTCCTTTATTCTGCTGCCCGTGCTCCTTCTTCACCGCTTCGACATCCTTGATGTCCGCCGGTTTGGCGTTGGCTTCTTCCTTTATCTGTTTGTTGAATACGGGGACCTCGCCGCCCGATGGCTTGCCGATCTGTTCCGGATTGTCGGTTTCCTTCACCGTGACGGCTTCGACCTTCTTCTGCGTCTGCTTCTCGACATAATCGACATCGATGACGTTGTTCACCACGACGTTGTTCTCGATGGTCACATTGCCAATCGGACGTTGTTCACCACGATGTTGTTCTCGATGGTCACATTGCCAACCGGTTCCGCCTGCTGAACCACACGCACGCGCTCGCTGTCATCGTGGATAACGACGACAGAGAGATCGGCGTCCAGGAAGTTCCGGGACGGAACGGCAATCCAGTAATCATCGGGGATATCGCCGATGTTGACCTCGACCGTTACGTCACCGCCGCGGCTGGGAGGCAGAGGCGCCCATACCACGTAGTCTCCGCTGCGCCGCCAACTGACCCATGCCGGCGCCCAGCGTCTGCCGGGAACCCAATACCATCCGATATCCTCCGCATAGCCCCAGCGGCCGTAATGATAGGTCGCCCAGCCGAAAGGTTCGTCGGATACCCATAGCCAGCCATAGCGTTTGGTATAGACCCAATGGCCGACAGTGTCGTGAGGGGCGAGATCATCATAGAAAGTCCCGATCGACACCGATACATTCGTCGCTGCCTGCGCCGGGCTGGAAAACGGCGAAATCGGGGACGCGGCGGGAAGGACAAGCGCTACCGTCACGGCAGCAACTGAGCGGATGAGTATTGATTTGAGCCGCATGGGCAACCTCCTTTGTTGGTTCTCACCCCTGCTAAGCCATCTCTCTCTTTTCTGTTCCAGGCTGCACCGCCGCGCCGGACTCTGGAATTCGCAATAATTTCAATCCGCCCGCTGCACGCAAAACAATCCGTAACAACATGTGATGCCTGGTGCGGCCGAGACGATCTGTCGTGTGTCGCGAATGGAACCTTCGGGCCCGATAGGCGTCGATAGAAAGTCCCGGGGTTTTTGGACTGGGTCCAGCTAGCCGGGACGGGGCCGGTCCGAGCTGCGTTGGCAACCGGACCGGCTGCCTGTCGGGAGTTTCCAATGACTGAGGCTGCTGTTCGCGATTTCACACTCAATTTCGGGCCGCAGCATCCTGCCGCGCATGGTGTATTGCGTTTGATCCTTGAGCTTGACGGCGAAGTCGTGCGACGCGTCGATCCGCATATCGGGCTGCTGCACCGCGGCACCGAGAAGCTGATCGAATACAAGACCTATCTGCAGGCGCTACCCTATTTCGATCGCCTCGACTATGTCGCTCCGATGAATCAGGAACATGCGTTCTGCCTGGCGGCGGAAAAGCTTCTTGGTCTTGCCATCCCGCGGCGGGCCCAGCTCATCCGCGTCCTTTATTCGGAAATCGGCCGCCTCCTGTCCCATCTCCTCAATGTCACGACGCAGGCGATGGATGTCGGCGCGCTGACGCCGCCTTTATGGGGCTTCGAGGAGCGCGAGAAGCTGATGGTCTTCTATGAGCGCGCTTCGGGCGCGCGCATGCACGCCAATTATTTTCGGATCGGCGGTGTCCATCAGGAGCTGCCGCCGGGCCTCCTTGATGATATCTGGGAGTTCTGCGAGCCTTTTCTCGGGAAATGCGACGATATGGAAGGCCTCCTCACCGAGAACAGGATATTCAAGCAGCGCAATGTCGATATCGGCGTCGTCAGTCTCGACGAGGCCTGGAGCTGGGGATTTTCCGGCGTCATGCTCAGGGGGTCGGGTGTTGCCTGGGATTTGCGCAAGGCCCAGCCTTACGAATGCTATTCCGAGCTCGATTTCGACATTCCCATCGGGAAGAATGGCGACTGCTACGATCGCTATCTCATTCGCATGGAGGAGATGCGCCAATCCATCAGGATCATGAAGCAGTGCCTCGAGAAACTCGCTGCTCCCGCAGGCAAGGGGCCGATCTCGGTCAAAGACCGGAAAATCGTCCCGCCCCTGCGCTCCGAGATGAAACGCTCGATGGAGGCGACAATCCAGCATTTCAAGCTGTACTCGGAAGGCCATCGCGTTCCGGCCGGCGAGGTCTATGCGCCAGTCGAGGCACCAAAGGGTGAATTCGGCGTCTATCTGATATCTGACGGCACCAACCGGCCATATCGCTGCAAGATACGGGCGCCATCCTTTGCCCATCTGCAGGCGATCGATGCGATGTGCCGCGGCCATATGCTGGCCGATGTTTCGGCGATCATCGGCACGCTCGATATCGTATTCGGTGAGATCGACAGATAGCAGCGTCACCCAAGAGGCAATACCGGCTCTGTGGGTGATCTCAATTGAGGCAGTACAACTGTCCGATATCGCGCGGCGTCTATAGTGGGTTTGATATTTTCAAGAATTCCGCTCTTCAGGATGTGTCGCCTCATTCTCACAAAATTCCGGCAGTAGAAAAGACGCACTAGCGAGTAATCAGGAGGAAGGATATGGCATGAGCCAGTCTCCATTCACCCCCGAAGAGCTGGATGATTTGGTCGGCGTCTTTGAGCAGGCTTGCCGGGAAGCAGACGCGGAAGACTGTCCCAAGACCCGCGATTGGATCGCTAGCCAGATATTCAAGGCTGCGCTGGAAGGTGAGCGCGATCTGGAAAAACTCAAATCTCGAGCTATGCCGATCTCGCAAGCGCAGAGGCCAGCTTAGTTTGTACTGCCGGCCTCGGACACCAGAACCGGATCCTCGCGATAGAGATCAGGGAAGATGCGTTTCAGATTCGCGATCTTCGGCAGGTCGTTATAGACGATATAGGGATAGGTCGGATTCAGCGTCAGGAAGTCCTGATGATAGTCTTCGGCCGGGTAAAATTCATGGCCGGGCTCGATCCTGGTGACGATCGCGCCATCGAATAGTTTCGCCTGGTCGAGCTGGCCGATATAGGCCTTGGCGATCTTCGCCTGCTCCTCGTTCACCGGGAATATCGCCGAGCGGTACTGGGTGCCTCTGTCCGGTCCTTGCCGGTTCAGTTCGGTTGGATCATGGGCGACCGAGAAATAGATCTGCAGGATACGGCCGTAGCTGATTTTGCTGGGATCATAGGTGATCTTGACCGACTCGGCATGGCCGGTGGTGTCGCTGCCCACCATTTCATATTGCGCGGTCTTTGCTTCGCCGCCGGCATAGCCCGACACCGCATTGGCCACACCTCTCACATGCTGGAAGACACCTTGCACGCCCCAGAAACAGCCGCCGGCGAGAACAGCGACTTCGGATTTGGCGCCGCTCGCTGTCTCATCCTGCGCCGGAGCGGGTATCTTTATGCCTTCCTCGGCGAGGGCATGAAATGTGCTCCCCGTCAGGATGGCAGCAATAAAGGCGATCGTTCGGCTGGCGCGCCGGATCGAGGTTTTGGTGGATGACGGAAATGTCTGGGTCATGGGCGTCCATCTGGTTACTTCCGATGACCATTACGCCCGCCAAGGGGCATGGCATTACCGATATGATGCCCGATCACAGGCATGTGATATCAATTGCGCTCTACAGCAGAACTTAAGCAGGGGAGATGTTTCTATGCCAGCCTTGAGTCAGGCTGCAGCTAGGTTGCGAGCGGTCGATTTGAGCTCCGCCGGCGACATTTCGGGTGCTGTATATGATTCCGCCTGACTCTCGCGGATCAGTGCCTCCATATCTGCGAAGCACTTCGACCAGAATTGCGGCTCTTTTCTCGCGCGGAATCCGACAAGCTGTCGCAACAGAAAGGCGACGAACGGGCTGGGCGACTGTGGCTGCGCGAAACGCGCTGTCACACGCGTCCCTTTGCTTTCGGCAGTGGTGAGCAGCGAAAACCTCATCTTGCCCCCGAGGGGCATAAGGACTTCACCGGTCATGTGCTTGAGAGGGCGGACATCGACATAGTTGATGACGATCGATTCCTTGCCATGGGCACAATGTTCAACGGCTCCAGTGCGTAGCCGGTGCGGATCTCCCCTGGCGCGGCTGATGCTGTGCACGCCTTCCTGCCACCGCTGCCTTTGCGCTGGATCAGTAAGGTATTCCCAGACGATATCGATGCCAAAAGGAATTACTCGGCTCACCGGCTTGAAATACAGGGGCTCATTTTCGGAGACCACGATCTCATTGCGTTCCCGATGGTTTTCCCAGCGTGCGCCGAGGTCGAGAACGGTTGCCGAGATTGTGCCAAATTCGCTAAGCTCGATTGCATAGGGTTTCGTCTCATCCTTGAGTTCGTCAAGCGCAAGTGCGGCGGCGGCAGCTGCGGTGATGAGCGCATAGGCCTTGATGCCGGTCCTCTCCGGGACATCGTTCTTGAGGAGCCGGTGAATCAGGATAACATCGGGTCCGGTCAATTCATGGCGGCCAGCGATATCATTGATGACGTAGTCGCCATGATGGACGATGAACTTGAGATCAAGGCCGCCGATGTTCCGGCAGGCGCGGCAGGTGCAAGCCGTGTTCTCGCGCATCATGGCGACGCGATCACGGAATCCGAAATAAAGCGCCTCGATGGAATCGAGGATCTGGCCCGGCGATTGCACAGTTTCATCATTCGCGAAGGCTAAAAACGCATCGCCCTGAATGTTCGAGAGAATGAGCGGTGATTTCAGCCGCGCCAGGATAACCTCGAATAAGGATTCGAGGATGCCTTGTGCATGATCAAGCTCGCTGCCGGTCAAAAATCGGGTGTAGCCCGTAATGTCGGCAATCAGCAGATAGCCGCGCTTGGACATTGGCTGTTCCTCGTAGGCGAGTATAGCGGAATCCGCCCCGGATGTTAACCGGTCTCGGGAGGCAACCAAGCGTCGGCCTCGAGACCGACTGGACCGACCGCAGGCAAAGTCCTGGCAACGCTTCAAGGCGCTGGCCGGCCTGATGCCTGTCCT
>VAZZ01000298.1:0-3725 GCA_005884715.1 Alphaproteobacteria bacterium
AATATCTCTCACTATTTTATTGCCGACGCCATTTCCTGGGAGGACATAATGAACCCGAAAGTCATCATCACCTGCGCCGTGACCGGTGCCGGTGATACGGTCGGCAAGCACCCGGCCATTCCGATAACCCCTGAGCAGATCGCCAATGCGGCCCTCGAGGCTGCCAATGCCGGTGCCGCCGTCGTCCACTGCCATGTGCGCAATGTGAAGACCGGCAAGGGCGCCCGCAATGTCGAGCTCTATGCCGAGGTCGTGGAGCGCATCCGCGCCAGGAACAAGACGGTGATCATCAACCTGACCGCCGGCATGGGCGGCGACGTCGAAATCGGCTCCGGCGAAAGCCCGCGCAAATTCAATGAAGCCAATACCGATCTCGTCGGCCCGATCGAGCGCCTGGCACATGTGAAGGATCTGCGTCCGGAGATCTGCACGCTCGATTGCGGTACGCTCAATTTCGGCGACGGCAATACGATCGTGGTGCAGACGCCGGCGCAATTGCGCGAACAGGCCAAGCTCATCCAGTCTTATGGCGTGAAGCCCGAAATGGAAATCTTCGATTCGGGCAATCTTTGGTTCGCCAAGCAACTCATCGCCGAAGGCCTGATCGATGATCCCCCGCTTTTTCAGCTCTGCCTCGGCATTCCCTGGGGCGCGCCGGTCAACACCCAGACCATGGCCTATCAGGTTGGCGAATTGCCGAAGAATGCGGTCTGGGCCGCCTTCGGCATCGGCCGCAACCAGTTTCCGATGGTGGCGCAGGCGATCCTGCTCGGGGGCCATGTCCGCGTCGGCCTTGAGGACAATCTCTATCTCGACAAGGGTGTCTATGCTTCGAACGGCACCCTCACCGAGCGTGCCGTCAAGATCATCGAGATCCTGGGCTCCAAGGTCGCAAGCCCCGATGAAGCCCGCGACATCCTGAAACTCAAGAAGCGTTAAGGCGCGGAGAACATCCATGACCATCAAGACCGTCGGCATTGCAGGAACGGGTCTCATCGGGGCGGGCTGGGCCGCCCGACTCCTGGTCAGGGGCTACGATGTCATCGCCTATGACGTGGCGCCCGCGGCGGAGGCCAAGCTCAGGGCCGCCATCGATGTCGCCTGGCCCTCCATGATCCGCCTGCTCAACACTCCGAAGGTGAAGAAGGGCAAGCTCAGTTTCACCACGGATCTCAAGGAGATGGCCCGGAAAGCTGACTTCATCCATGAGGCAGCACCCGAGCGCGAGGAACTCAAGATCAGATTGTTCAAGGAGATCGACTCCTGTGCCAGACCCGATGTCGTCATCGCCTCTTCCTCCTCAGGCTTCCTGCCGACCAGACTCCAGTCCGAATGCGCAAATCCCGGCCGTGTGATCATCGCCCACCCCTTCAACCCGGTCTATTTGCTGCCGCTGGTCGAAACCGTCCCGGGCGAGAAGACCTCCCTCGAAGCGATGGACCGCGCCGGCAAGTACCTTGATGCCATCGGCATGCATGTCCTGCGTCTCAAGAAGGAGATCGACGGCTATATCTGCGATCGCCTGCAGGAGGCCCTGTGGCGGGAGGCGCTGCATGTCCTCGACAAGGATATCGGCACCACAGCCGATATCGACGACTCGATCGTCTATTCGGCCGGCATGCGCTGGGCCTTCATGGGGTCCTTCCTCACCTATCACGCGGCGGGTGGCCCCGGCGGCATGCGCGCTTTCATCAAGCAGTTCGATCCCACTCTGGAACTTCCATGGACCGATCTGCGCTTTCCCAAATGGAACGAGGCCTTGGAGAAGCGCCTTGTCGAAGGCTGCGAGGCGCAGGCTAAGGGCCAGACCGTCGCCCAGATCGAAGCCAAGCGCAACGACGTCCTCGTCGACATGATGCATCTCTTCAAGCAGCACAAGGTCGGCGCCGGCCTGGTGCTGGCGCGCGAGGAAGAACGCCGCCTCAAGGGTCTCAGGCGCTGGAAGAAGAACGCCAGGATCGATGGCTCTCTTGCACTCCATCACGGCACTGTCATGACCTCCTGGGTCGACTACAACAGCCACATGCAGGATGCCTATTATCTCGTGGCTTTCGGCGACGGGCTCGATGCCTTCTTCCGCTATGTCGCAATTACTATCGCGAAATGAAGGCCGGCGAGCCCTTCACCATCGAGACCCAGCTTGTCGGCCTGGATGACAAGCGCATGCATCTCTTCCACCGCATGCTGCATGGCAAGACCGGCGAGCTTGTCGCCACCAATGAGATCATGCAGCTTCATGTCGACCAGAAGGCGCAAAAGGTCACGCCGATGCGCCCGGAAATCTATGAAGCGCTCTCGGCCGTCTGGTCTGTGCATAAGAAGCTCAAGACGCCGGCGGAGCTCGGCCGCGTGATGAGCGTAGCGAAGAAAGACAAGAAGAAGCCAAAGAAAATAAGCAAATACTGAATGGGAGGCTCGAATGCTTCAGCGCGTGATGATCACCGCCGGCGGTTCCGGCATCGGCTGGGCCATTGCCAAAGCCTTCGCCGATGCGGGCGCCAAGGTTCATATTTGCGATGTGGATGAAAAGGCGCTCGGCGCCGTCACTGAAACCTATTCGCAGATCGCCGCCACCCATGTCGACGTCACCGACGAGGAAGCGATCGATCAGTGGTTCGATGAGGCTCTTGACGATCTCGATGGGATCGACGTGCTCGTCAACAATGCCGGCATCAAGGGGCCGACCGGCTATGTCGAGGAGCTCAAGCTCGATGACTGGCGTGAATGCTTGAGCGTCTGTCTCGATGCCCAGTTCCTGCGTGCCAGGCGAGCGGCCCCTCTCATGAAGGACCAGCGCTCCGGCAGCATCATCAATATCTCATCGACCGCCGGGCTCTTCGGCTATGGCCTGCGCACGCCCTATGCCGCCGCCAAATGGGCGGTCATTGGCTTCACCAAGTCGCTTGCCGTCGAGCTTGGCCCCTATGATGTGCGCGTGAATGCGATCTGTCCCGGCACGGTCGAGGGTCCGCGCATGGAGCGCGTCATCCGTGCCGAAGCTGAAAGCCGTGGCTTATCGGCGGACCTTGTCCGCAGGGACTATATCCAGGGGCAGTCGATCAAGCGTTTCGTCAGGCCGGAAGAAATCGCCGATATGTGCCTCTTCCTCGCCTCGCCCGCGGCGAAGATGGTGACCGGCCAGGCGATCTCGGTCGACGGCCATTCCGAAACCTTCCATATAGGGAGCTGACGCCCATGGATTTCGCCCTCACCGACGAACAGCGCATGATCGTCAAGACGACGCGCGACTTCGTCGAGAATGAGCTATTCCCGCATGAGGCGGAAGTCGAGCGCACCGGCCAATTGCGCAAGGACCTCTATGAGGAACTGAAGGCCAAGGCGATCGCAGCCGGCCTCTATGCTGCGAATATGCCGGCCGAGGCCGGTGGCGCCGGCCTCGATACACAGACCTGGGTCATGTATGAGCGTGAATTGGGCCGCGTCAACTATGCCTTGCATTGGAATTGCGTGGCGCGTCCTTCCAACATTCTGATGGCGTGTGAAGGCGAGCAGCGCGAGAAATATCTTTTTCCCGCGGTGCATGGCGAGAAATCGGACTGCCTGGCGATGACCGAACCGGGTGCGGGCTCCGATGTGCGCGGCATGAAATGCTCGGCGGTTCAGAAAGGCGATGATTTCATCATCAATGGCGTCAAGCATTTCATCAGCCATGCCGATGTTGCAGACTTCGTCATTCTTTTTGCCGCCTCGGGCGAAGAAGAAAC
>VAZZ01000298.1:3742-4101 GCA_005884715.1 Alphaproteobacteria bacterium
ATCGGGGCTACAACAACTGCATTCTCGAATTCACCGATTGCCGCCTGCCCGGATCTGCGGTTCTCGGTGAGGTCCATAAGGGTTTCGAGGTCGCCAATTCATGGCTGGGCGCCACGCGTCTGCAGGTCGCGGCCACTTGCATCGGCCGCGCCGAGCGGGCACTCGATCATGCCAAACAATGGGCGGTGGACCGGGTGCAGTTCGGCCAGCAGATCGGCAAGTTCCAAGGCGTCTCCTTCAAGCTCGCCGACATGGCGCTCGAAATGAAGGCGGCTTGGCTCCTCACCCTCGAAGCCGCCTGGAAATATGATCAGGGCACGGTCGAGGACATGGACATGGCGATGGCCAAGCTCAAGGCG
>VAZZ01000296.1:0-1361 GCA_005884715.1 Alphaproteobacteria bacterium
GTTCTCCGCGCCGATGAAGATGCGCACGCCCTCGCCGGTCTCGGCCGACCCCAGGAGCTGGATCAATCCCTTCTTGTTCTCGAGATCATCGAACAGCCGGCGGATGCGTTCGAGGTCATCGAAGGCGGTGAGGTTCTCGATGAGGTTGCCCTGGCCCTTGACGATGAGCGTGCGGTCATCCTCTTCATCATTGCCGGACCAGGTGGCCACCCCATCGGCGACGACCTTCGCGGTCAGCTCGTCGAGCTCAGTCTTGAGTGTCGCGATCTCCTCCTGCATGAGGCGCTGCGCCTCGGCGATCGTCTTGCCCTGCATGCGCGCCGAGAGATAGTTCGACGCCTTAGTCAAGGAAGAGGGAGGCAAGCCCGCCGGCAAGTCCATAGTGCGGTTCTCGACAGTGCCATCCTCGGCCACCAGGATAACGAGGCCGCGGCCAGGGGCGAGGCTCACAAATTCGATATGCTTGAGGCGCGCATTGAGCTTCGGCGCCACCACCAGGCCGGCGCAATGCGACAGGCCGGAGAGCAAAGTGGTCGCTTCGCCCAGCACCTCCTCGACCCGGCGTGACCGGTTGGCCCCGGTCATTTGCGCATCGATGCGCGAGCGTTCTTCGGGCGAGATCGAGCCCACTTCGAGGAGCGCATCGACGAAGAAGCGCAGGCCCGCATTGGTAGGCATGCGCCCGGCGCTGGTATGGGGCGAATAGATGAGGCCCGAATCCTCGAGATCCATCATCACATTGCGCACCGAGGCCGGCGACAGGCTCGACGGCAGGATGCGCGAAATGGTGCGCGAGCCGACGGGTTCGCCGGTATCGAGATAGGTCTCGACGAGACGGCGGAAGATGTCGCGCGAGCGCTGGTCGAGCTGGGCGAGCCCTTGCACGCGGTCATCGATGAGGGGCTTTTGCGAATGGATGCTCATGGAAGCAAATCTAGGAACATGGCAGGTTCCGGTCAATGGACCGGAAAAGCGGTTCCCTTGGGGTCTCGACCTGCGCTAGAACCCCCGCATTCAGTCGAAAAGGAAGAAAATATGCGGCCGTCCGGGCGGAAGCCCCAAGAATTGCGCAAGGTGACTTTCGAGCGCAGCATTTCCAAACATGCGGAAGGCTCCTGCCTCGTGCGTTTCGGCGACACCCATGTGATGTGTCTGGCGACCGTCGAGGAGAAGGTGCCGCCCTGGCTGAAAGGGGCGGGCAAGGGCTGGGTCACCGCCGAATATGGCATGCTGCCGAGGGCCACGGGCGACCGCATGCGGCGCGAGGCGGCGCAGGGCAAGCAGTCGGGCCGCACCCAGGAGATCCAGCGCCTGATCGGCCGCTCGCTCAGGGCCGTCGTCGATCTAGTGGGTCTCGGTGA
>VAZZ01000296.1:1515-3340 GCA_005884715.1 Alphaproteobacteria bacterium
GAGACGGATGCGAATTTCGTCATGACCGGCAAAGGCGGCATTGTCGAAGTGCAGGGCACGGCAGAAGGCGAGCCCTTTTCGCAGGACCGTTTCCTCGAGCTCATGGCATTGGCACGGGCAGGCATCGGCGAATTGGTGACGCTCCAGAAAAAGGCGGTTCAATGAAGGCGAAAGCCATTCTTGAAACCATCCTCTATGGCGAGGATATTCCGGCCCTTCGCCGTTTCTATGAAGATGTGATCGGGCTCGAGGTCCGCCGCGAGCTCGAAGGCCAGTTCGTCTTCTTCCATTGCGGCGAGAGCATGCTGCTGGTGTTCAATCCGCTGACCGCGCGCACCAAGCCTATATCATTTACCTCGGCTCCGCCGCATGGTGCGTTGGGAGCGGGGCATGTGTGTTTCTCCGCCAGCACGAAGGAACTCGAGGCCTGGCGGAAGCATCTGGGCGGGCATGGCATCGCCATCGAAGCGGATTTCGAGTGGCCGGGCGGCGGGCGCTCTATCTATTGCCGCGATCCCGCCGGCAATTCGGTCGAATTCGCCGAGCCGCGCATTTGGGGACTGCCGCGCCGGAGCTTGCGCAACAAGAAGCTCGTCGTTGCCTCGCATAATCCAGGCAAGGTGAAGGAGATTAACGAGCTTCTCGGTCCCTTCGGCGTCGAGACGATCCCGGCCGCAAGCCTGGGCCTGCCCGAACCTGCGGAAACCGGTTCCACTTTCGAAGCCAATGCGGCGCTGAAATCGCAAGCCGCTGCGAAAGCGTCCGGCATGCCGGCGCTCGCCGATGATTCAGGCATCTGCGTCGATGCCCTGGGCGGCGATCCTGGCGTCTATTCCGCCCGCTGGGCGGGCCTGGCCAAGGATTTCGCCCTCGCCATGCGCAATGTCGAGGAGAAGCTTCAAGCCTTGGGCGCCACCGCACCGGAAAAGCGACGCGCGCATTTCGTCAGCATGCTGTCGGTTGCCTGGCCCGACGGCCATATCGAGAATTTCGAAGGCCAGGTCCATGGCACGCTCGTTTGGCCGCCGCGCGGCAAACATGGCTTTGGCTATGATCCGATGTTCCTGCCCGAAGGACGTGATATGACCTTTGGCGAAATGGACCCAGATGCCAAGCATGAAATCTCGCACCGCGCCGTAGCTTTCCGGAAGCTCGTCGATGCGCTCTTCTGACTTCGGCATCTATGTGCATTGGCCTTTCTGCAAGGCCAAATGTCCTTATTGCGATTTCAACTCGCATGTGCGCCATGAGCCGGTCGACACGATGTCTTTCGCCGATGCGCTCGGACGCGAACTCGCCTGGTTTGCTCAGAGGACGCAGGGCCGAGAAGTCGCGAGCATCTTCTTCGGCGGCGGCACGCCTTCGCTGATGCCGCCCGCTGCGGTGGGCCAGGTGCTCGATGCGATCGCCGGATTATGGCGCGTCCTGCCCGATGCCGAAGTAACGCTCGAAGCCAACCCGACCAGCGTCGAAGCCAAGAATTTTGCCGGCTATCGCGCGGCCGGCATCAACCGCGTCTCGGTCGGCGTACAGGCACTCGATGACGCCGATCTCAAGGCGCTGGGGCGCCAGCATTCGGCCGCTGAGGCGCTCGCCGCTTTCCGCCTGGCGGCGAAGATCTTTCCGCGCGTGTCCTTCGATCTCATTTATGCAAGGCCCGGCCAGACGGTGGAGCAGTGGCGAGGCGAACTCACTCGCGCTCTCTGCGAGCAGCAAGGCCATATGTCGCTTTATCAGCTCACCATCGAGGAAGGGACGCGCTATGCCGATCTTTATGCGGCGGGAAAGCTGAATGTCCCCGATGAGGAAACGGGCGCCGATCTCT